>JAZFWG010000090.1:0-10486 GCA_036448135.1 Alphaproteobacteria bacterium | reverse complement strand
TCTCTACGGCTTCACCAGAGAGCGGCGTCTGTGTGAAGACGTGGGGATGCATCTGGCCTATCGCTGGTTCCTGGGGCTTGGCTTCGATCAGGCGGTGCCTCACCATTCGACCTTTTCCAAGAACCGGCATTGGCGTTTCTAGACTGTGTGCCAAAAGGGTTCGCCGCCCAGCACGGGCCCGGCATCGAAAACGCCTTCCCCGGCGTCGCCCAGGCCTATTCGGAAAACGTGCCGGTTCTAGTGATCCCCGCCGGGTTCAATGCCACGCGCCAACACATTCTCCCCACCTTCCGCGCCGCCGAGATCTACCGGCCGGTCACCAAATGTTCGGTCATGGCGAATTCGGTCCAGGAATTGCCCGATGTCATGCGCCGCGCCTATCAGGCCATGCGCACGGGCAAGGGCGGCCCGGTTCTGGTGGAAGTCCCCAACAACGTCTTTGACGCCACCTTCGAGGGCACGCTCGATTACTTACCGGTGCCGGTGCAAAGGGCGGCGCCGGACCCCGACGCCATCGCCCAGGCCGCGCGGATGGTTCTGGCAGCATCCCACCCTTTGCTGTGGGCCGGCCAGGGCGTCCATTATGCCGAGGCCTCGGACCGTTTGGCGGCACTGGCCGAGTTAATCCCGGCGCCGGTGGTGTGCACCAACCCGGGCAAGAGCGCCATCGCCGAAAGTCACCCCCTGGCGCTCGGCGCCTCGACCCGATCTCAGCCCAAGATGTTCGCCCATTTCATGAAGAGCGCCGATCTGGTGCTGGCCATCGGCTCCAGCCTGACCCGGACCTCCTTCGGTCCCGGTGTGCCGGCGGGCAAGACCATCATCCATTCGACCAACGATTTCGACGACATCAACAAGGATTACCGGGCCGATCTCGCCCTGGTGGGCGATGCCGGGCTGGTGCTGGATGCCCTGATCGCGGAGATCGGCCGCCAGAAATCGTCGGACGGCGGCAAGGCGCTTGACGACTTGACCGGCGAGATCGCCGCGGTCAAGTCGGCATGGCTCGAAGAATGGGCCAAGCAGCTAGATTCCGACGAGGTGCCCATCAACCAGTACCGGGTTCTCAACGAACTCATGGGCCTGGTGGATAGGGACAACACCATCGTCACCCACGATTCCGGCAGCCCCCGGGGACAGACCCTGCCGTTCTGGCAGACCACCAAGGCCGGCTCTTATATGGGCTGGGGCAAATCGACCCAGCTTGGCTATGGGCTCGGCATCATCATGGGGGCCAAGCTGGCGGCGCCGGAGAAGATCTGCATCAACATCATGGGCGATTGCTCCTTCGGCATGACCGGCATGGATATCGAGACCGCGTCGCGCAATTCCATCGCCATCACCACCATCGTTTTCAACAATGCCGTCATGGCCTGCGAGCGTAGCGTGCTGGAAACCGCAACCGAGAAATACGGCGCCATGAATGTCGGCGGCAATTACACCTGGGTCGCCGAAGGGCTCAATGTCGGCGCAAGCCGGGTAGAAACGCCGGACGAAATCGTCCCGGCGCTCACCGCGGCGATGGATGCCAACGCGGCGGGCAAGCCCTATCTGGTCGAGATCATCGCCAAGGAAGGCTACGACTTCTCGCGCTACCAGACCCACACCAATTGAGACGGCGCGCACGGTTTGACCGAACGCCGCCCGCCGCCGGCCCCGGCGCGTCTCTTTACTTTGCCGTGTTTAAAACCGGAGCAGTTACGCATAGAATATCCCAGGCCAGATGGCGTCTCACATGACAAAGTCGTGCGTCGGGGTCCGTATCATGGAAAACACACAGCAGGTGGATCATCCGGAGGCTGGCGTCGACAGAGACCGGAATTCCAAGAAGGCGCCCTTCGGCTCACTCGCTTTCTTCGGCGCCGCCGTTTCCCTGGTTTTCTGCTACGGCCAAGTGCTCATTTCGCTGCTGATGCCGCTCTTCGGGCTCGCCGCCTTCGAGCTCGACGTCAACGCCCAAGCCATTTTCATGTGGGGCTTCGGTCTGGTCACGGTGATCGGACTGGTGCGGGACCGCAAGCGTCACGGCAACAACCTGCCGCTGATCGTGAGCGCCACCGCGGTCACCGTCATCGCCGGCACCCTATACACCTTTTACGATATTCGCATATTGATCCTCGGATACGTGCTGCTGGTGATTGCCGCGCTTCTCAACCAGATCGGAATGCTGGACAACCTCAATCGCGAAGTCCAGGCGAACGCGGGTCGGTTGAAGCGGCTGAACGCCACCTTGGAGGAGCGGGTGCAAGCGCAGGTCGGCGAAATCGAGCGCCTGGCCCGGCTCAAGAGATTTCTCTCATCCGAAGTCGCGGATTTGATCACCACCGAGGGCAAGGAGTCGCTTCTCGACAGCCACCGGCGTTTAATCGCCTGCCTGTTCTCGGATGTGCGCAACTTCACGGCTTTTTCGGAGGCCGTCGAACCGGAGGAAGTCATGGACGTTCTCCAAAACGTCCACCAGCGCATGGGCCGACTGGTGGCCGAGCATGGCGGCACCATCGGCTATAGGGCGGGCGACGGACTGATGGTCATCTTCAATGACCCCTTGCCCTCCGACGATCCCGTGTTTAATGCGGCGAAGCTCGGGCTCGAAATGATGGCTGCCTTCGAAGAGACACGACGGTACTGGCAAAAATTGGGCCATGAAATCGGGCTTGGGATCGGCGTCGCTTATGGTTATGCGACGCTCGGTCTGATCGGCTCCGAAGGCCGCTACGATTACACCGCGATCGGCAATGTCGTTAATATCGCCGCCCGTCTGTGCGACCGCGCGGACGACGGCGAGATCCTGATCGATAAACGGGCAAGCGTCGAGATCGAGGACAAGGTCCGGATGGAAGCCATCGGTTCCCTCGATCTGAAGGGCGTGGGAAAGCCGGTGGAAACCTACAAGGTTATCGGCGTGTCCGATGTCATTCCACGCGCCTAGGCGGCGCTTGCACTTTCGGCGGCCTTTGCGCGGCCTTTTTACCTAGGGCCTTGCGGTCGATCTTGTTGGTCCCCGCCAGGGGCAGCGCTTCGGCAAAGAACACCCGGCGCGGGTGGGCATAGGCCGGGCCGTGGTCGAGCGCATAGCGCTTCACCGCCGCCTCATCAAGTTGGGCGCCCTCCCTCAAAACCACGAAGGCATAGGGCACATGGGCCTTGAGCTCATCGGGCGCCGGCACCACGCAGGCCTGCATGATGTCGGCGTGGCGCTCGAGCATGGCCTCGACGACGCCGGGATAGATGTTCTCGCCGCCGCAGACGAACATGTCGTCGACCCGGCCGACGAAATAATACCAGCCGCGGGCGTCGCGCTTGAGGATATCGCCGGTGTCCAACCAGCCGTCCTTGAGGACCCGGGCGGTGTCTTGGCTGAGATTGTGGTAGCCCTCCATCACCCCGGGGTTGCGCACATGCAAGACGCCCTGGTCAGCATCGGGGTCGCCATCGGTCGCAGCTTCGAGGCGAAGCTCGGTGCCGGGCAAGGGCGTACCAACGGTGGTGCGCGGCTTTTCCAGGCTGCGGGCATGCTTCCACGAAAACATCACCGGGCCGCCTTCGGTGATACCGTAATTGAGGTTGATGTCGGCGCCGGTAAAGACCCGCGCCAAGTCATCGAGGAGCGCCGCCGACGCCGGTGCCGAACCCATGGAGAGCACCCGCACCGAGGAGAGATCGGTCTCGGCCAACAGCTTGACCTGCTGCAGGACCAAGGCATACATGGTGGGAACCCCGGTCAGCATGGTCAGGCCATAGCGCCCGATGGCCTTGATATAATGGGTGGCATCGAAGCGCGCCAGCAGCACGGTGGCACCGCCCGCCGCCAGGGCCGACTTCACCGCCAACAGCGCGTTCTTGTGATAGAGCGGCGCCGAGACGATGGCGCGGCTCGCGGCCGACAAATCGCGGCTTTCGACCAGGGCCCGGGTCATCCAGCACTGGCCGGCGTGGCTCAACAGCACACCCTTGGGCCGGCCGGTCGAGCCCGAGGTGTAGGGCTGCTCGGCGATGTCATGGGGCCCGGGCGCGAAGGATGGGGCCCGGCCCGGGCGCAGGAAGTCCGCATACTCGGCGCCGAATTCAACCACGCGCAGGCCCTGCGGGCAGAGGCCGCGAAACTCGCCATCGGCGAACACCAGCCGGGCGCCGCAATCTTCGATAATAAAATGGACCGTCTCCGCCGGCAGCTTGGCGTTGATCATCACCGGCACGCAGCCGGCGCGCATGGCGCCGAACAGGACTTCTAAGTATTCGACCCGGTTGAGCGCAAGGATGCCGACCCGATCGCCGGGCCCGAGGCCGGCGGCCCGAAGCCCCCCGGCGACGGCGTCGCAGCCCTCGTCAAGGGCCCGGTAGGTGATCTGGCGCGGGTTGTCCGGATCGTAAAGATCGATGACGGCGAGCGCCGAGCCCGCGTCATGGTCACGGAAGATGTCGCCGAGGTTTGCGGTAAGGTCGGTCATGGCGGGCCGGTTATGGCCGCATGGTCATGGCTTGATGATGACCTTGCCAAAGACCTCGCGATCCTCGATCCTGCGCATAGCCTCGGCGGTCTCCTCCAACGGAAAGACACTGTCGATCACCGCCTTCAGGGTGCCGGTCTCGATCATGCCAAGCAGCGCGTGAAGATCCTCGATGCGCCACCCGGTGGAACCGCGGATATCGATTTCGCGGCGCCACAGATAGCGCAGATCGGTCTGGGGATCGAAGCCGATGGTGGCGCCACAGCACAGCAACCGGCCGCCGGGCGCCATGGCCCGAATGCCCGGCACCCAGGTGTCGCCGCCGGTATAATTGATCAGGATATTGACGCCCTTCTTGCCGGAAATCCCCCAAGCCTCGCGGGAGAAATCCTTGTCGGTGTAGTTGATCAGGTGATCGGCGCCGAGCGCGCGCAGTTTCTCGAGTTTTTCCTCGCTGCTGGCACAGGCGATGACGGTGGCGCCATAGGCCTTGGCGATCTGCACGCAACCGGTGCCGACCCCGCCCGAGGCGCCGAGGATAAGCACGAGATCATCTTCCGAAACCTCGCCGCGGGTCACCATCATGCGGTGCGCGGTGCCATAGGCGACCGGCAAACTGGCCGCTTCCTCGAAGCTGATGGAATCGGCCAACGGGATACAATAATCGGCGTCCCAGGCGATGTATTCGCAGAGCCCGCCATTGCCGTGCTCGCCCATGACGCCGCCGCCCTTGAAGCGCGGATGGGTGAGGATGCGTTGGCCAACCGCCAATTCATCGACGCCGGGCCCGAGCGCGGTGACGGTGCCGGCGACATCGGCGCCGGGGATGCGGGGAAATTCGGTGGCAAGCCCAGGCATGCCCCGGCGGACGAAGATATCGAGATAGTTGAGCCCGCAGGCCTCGACCTTGACCAAAACCTGGCCTTCGCCCGGGGTCGGCATCTCCCAATCCTCGAACAGAAATTTGTCGAGGCCGCCATGTTCACGCAAACACACCACACGCATCCAACCATCTCCTTCGGCAACGGGCTCGGCGCGGCATTCTGCGCGCCCGGAGCCTACCCTTAACGGGAATCGGCTACGCTGTAAATGTGTACCCGATCAGGGACCAAGGCCGGGCCACAGCCAACCCGGATGATGGATAACCAGGCTGGCGCCCATGGCCTCGGTGGCAGGGACTAACATGGCCCCTGCGCCCAGCCCATGCACATCGACACCACGGCCTTCGAGAAATTCTTGCGTTAGCGAAATATTCCGGCTCTCCAACAACACCGCGGCGATAAAGGGCATGGCGGGAATCTCGATCCCCGGAACCAGGCTGCGGCAGCGCTCGGGGCCGGCGAAGATCAGGCATCCGCGGTCAAGGGTGATGACACCTGTATCGCCGGCAATATCGGGCGCACGCCCGGTGAAACAGCCATAGCGCCGGGCGGCTCCCGCCATGTCATCGACTGCGAAAAGCACGCCGGTAAGGCCAGTGACGGCGTTTTTGGCAGCCATGAAGCGGCGCTGCCAAACCAAATCCGGAGTGTGGTGGGTGAGAAACTGGATACGCCCCTCGGCCATGGCGCCGGGGGCAAGGCGAAGGACGGTGAACGCGGCTTCGGCGTCTTGCTCCGCGCCTTTTACCGGACGGCGCAGATCGACCGCGGGCAAGGGATCGAAGCCTTGCCTTTGAAGCCGGCGGCCCTCGGCCCCGGTGTCGGCGGTGGCGAACGCAACCAGATGGATGCCGGTATAGCGGCCCAAAGCGGCGATAAGCTGGCGCGACAACTCGGTCTCTGGGCCGGGAACGGATGTCAGAATTTCAAGATAGCCGGCCCCCAGCATGGCGCAACGATTGCCGGTGCCGGCGGCAATCGGGCCGTGGGGCCCGGCGTTGCTCTGGGGCGTGAATGGGGTCAGGGTAAAGCCAAGCCGGGTAAAGCAATGTTCCGCCGCTGCCATGTCGGGGGCGAACCAGGCCACATGGTCGAGGAAGACCTCAGAGGCATCCGGCAACTGGCTGCGTGCTGCCGCCATATCAACGCGCCGGATGGCGGGCCGGCCTCACCCCTGGGCTGCCGCCGTGAGATAGACGCCGCGTCCCGAGGCGATGAGCTTGCCGTCCGCGTCGAGGATTTCGGCTTCGGCGGTCGAAAACGTCCGGCCCAGCCGCACGATCCGGGCCACGGCGCGAAGATCCCCGGGGCCGGCGGCACTGTGGTAGTCGACCCGGAGATCGATGGTGGGCACCGGCCTCCCCACCTTGGCGGCGATCATGAAATCGGCGGCGGTATCGATCAGGGCGGCAAGAATGCCGCCATGGGTATTGCGCGCCTCGGGATTGGCGATCATCTCTTCCTTCCAGGCGAGGCCGATCTCAAGCGTGTCTTCATCGAGGCGAAGGATGGACAAACCCATCCAGGCGGCGAACGGGTTGGCATTGAGCCTGGCCTCGAGATCCTCGCGGGTCACGGTGTTTTCGGGCATCGGCGGGAACAGACCAACAGAGATCTAGAAAGGAACCCAGGAATGTTTCCTGGTGTAGTGAAGATAGCCGATATTGGCGCCGGCACGGAAACCGACCCCGGTGCGGATCGGCGCCAGAATGGTATCACCCGCTTGCTGATAGTTCACCCCGAACCCGGCGATGAAATATAAGCTGCCTTCGACGCCGGGATAGCGTCTGAACATATCTTCGGTGCGTTTCAACTTGTAGACCAGGACGAAGACCTTGGACGCGTTGCCACCGAAATCGAACCCGATGGACGGTCCCTGCCAGAAAACCGGTATGGTCTTGGCGGTCTTGCGGTGCAGTTCGCCCTTGCCGTAACGCAGCCCGATGCCGATGGCGCCTGATGCCTCCTCGCCGGGTATGAAACCGTTGGGCCGGCCCTGGTCATGGAAAACCTTTTCGATCGCCTTGGCGAGCCCCTTGGTGACTGCGCCGAAGAATCCCGTGGCCTTGGCCAGGATCTCTTCCTTGGTGTAGGTGTCGTCGGCTTTCTTGTCTTCGGCGGCCCCGGCCGCAGCGATCCAAGCGGCGGAGAGGAAAGCGGCAACAAAAACTACCTTGAACATGCGCATGGCTAATCGTCCCTCGGATTGTCGTCACAATGATCCGGGGCGATGTTAGCACAAAGCCACGTGAGTTGGAAAATGTCACCGGGGTCAGGGCTAAGATTGGAACCGCATGACTGTTTTGATTGGCTTGATGGTCCTGGTTTGGATTTTGTCCGACGCAACGTTTTCGGACTCAACACCCTCATCCAATGACAACCGCGCAAGCCATGAAGGCGTCTTTTCTTTTTGTTCGGAGAACAGCCATCTCTTACAACCATAAATGAGCGCCGCCAACAGCAGCAACCAGAGCAAAGCCACCCAACTTCCGCCGTCGACGGTTGACGTGCCGGCCTGGTTCACCCCTGCGATGGCGTTTTCATCCCCGGCGCCCGCGCCACCCGCCGATGAGGCCCCGGCGCCGCCAAACCCCGCGGCGGGATTGTGACCGGCGGATATTTGCTCTGGCCCCAAAGCGGCGATGTTTATTTCCGCCGCGCTAAAACCGCCGCCATTGCCGCCGGAACTACCGCCGCCGCCACTGCTGCTGAAGGCGCCACCACCGAATGCGCCATTACCGGCCGAACCGCCACCAGAGCCGCTGCCGGAACCAGAGCCCCCGGAACCGCCGACAGATGGCGAGATGCTCGCAACCTGATCACCGCCTCTTCCGCTGCCGAAACCACTGGAACCGGAACCACTGCCGCCGGAACTCGCCGTACCGCCGCCGCCGGAACTAGATCCAGAACCGCCACTGCCGCCGGAGCTTGCCGTACCGTCGCCGCCAGAACCAGATCCAGAACCGCCACTGCCGCCGGAGCTTGCCGTACCGCCGCCGCCAGAACCAGATCCAGTACCGCTACCGCCACCGGAGCTTGCCGTGCCGCCGCCGCCAGAACCAGATCCAGAACCGCTACCGCCGCCGGAACTCGCCGTACCGCCGCCGCCAGAACCAGATCCAGAACCGGGGCCGGGATCATTGGGGTCGGGGATAATTACCGGGTTCGTGGTGGGATTTGGATCGGTAATGATATCGACGACGGGACTGGGGCCCGGATCAACGATGGGGTCAGGACCCGGAGGGCCCGGTGGATCGGTTGGGTCGGAGGTGCAATCGCCAACGCAGCCGCCAGGACCATTGGGACCGGGATCGGGACTGGGATCATTGGAGCCGGGGGTCTCCGCTGGATCATCGAGAACGACGGCGACGTCTTCGAACACATCGCTCAAGGAATCCGACATGGCCAGAACCGAGATGATGAGCATCACCCCGACCAACGCCATGAGCAGAACATATTCCACGGCCTGGGCGCCGGAGGTATCACGCATCAGACCGCAGCGTCTGGTTGTGCCCAACCTGGCGATGGGGTGAATGATGCCGTGGTGTTGCGTGTTCATGGCTTGCACTCTTGAAAGTGACGCCGCCAAAACCCTGAGGCCTAGCGGCGCACCCCTCATGTATTGAGACTGCTACTATGAAGAAGTCATATCAATAAATTTACTAAATTTCAAGGTTTTATTTACATTTCATTTAATATTCATTAACTATATAAATAAATAATAAATTTTATAAATTAATTAATGATAAATTATTTATAAATTTGCGGAATTGAATGGCCTCTATTTAATGATTTCTTGCGCATGTTATTGGACGCCGGTAACGCAACCACCCTGGCCAAAATTTCAAGGATTTTAATAAATTTCCGGCAGTATCCGGGCAGACACCGCCGGGACATGGATGCGGATTAAATGGGACTGCCAGGTTCCCCAGCTCATCGCCATGGCCATGCCGGTTCTCACACCGAACCGGGCCATAGGGCGCGATACGGAGAAGTTGAATGCTGATTACATCAGAGTATCGCAAGCTCAACCAGCAACTGCATGAGGACCGTCCCGACTACGGGGTCGCGTCACTCATGTTGGCCGACCAGGTGTATGAGATTGCGCAGGCCCTGGGGGTGACCGACCTGCTTGACTATGGCGCCGGCAAGGGACGCCTTGCCGTGGCATTGTTGGGTAAAATGAATGTTGTCAATTTCGAGCCGGCGATAGAGAAATATGCCTCGGAACCGGGGCCAAAGGAGTTCGTGGTGTCAATCGACGTGCTTGAACATATCGAGCCCGAATGCCTGGATGCCGTGCTTGACCACATGGCGCGGCTGACACAAAAGGCGATATTTTTGACGGTAACGACGATACCTGCCAGCAAAATTCTAGCCGATGGACGCAATGCCCATCTGACTGTAGAGCCCCCGGAGTGGTGGATACCAAAGCTGTTGCAACGGTGGGAAATGGAATCCTACAACCGGAACGACACCGGATTCATGTTCCTGGGCAGCCGACGGAACCAATCGGTGCGGGCAGCGGCATAAGACACAGTCGAAACTGTCTTGGCCCTCTCAGTCGGCGGCGCTGGCGCGGTGGCGCAGCACCATCGCCGGCGTTTCGTCACCCGAGGCCGGCTGATACCAGACACTGAATTCCTTGTTGGCCGCACGCCAACCCTCGGCCGCGTTTTTATCGGCGACTTCAAGGGTGTCGAAGCCGCAGCGGTCGAGGAACATATATTGGTCGCGCAGCACATGGCCGACGGCGCGGACCTCGCCCTGGTAGCGGTAATGGTCGCGCAACTGGCGGGCATAGGAGAAGGCGCGGCCATCGGTGAATTTGGGGAACTCCAACGCCACCACCTCGAAGCGGTCGAGATCCTCGGCGATCTCGGACGGCGGCTGATCGGATTGGAGACGGACGCCGAGGGGCGCATTGCGACGGAGCAATTCATCGCGCTGGTTCTGGAAACGCTCGAGCTCGACGATGACGGGAACATCGATCGGCAAGTCTTCGTCACCGGCAATGGTGAGCCACCGGTCCTCGATCATTTTTCCTTTTTTAAGCAGTGGCATAGAGGCTGTCCTTGAAAGGTTGCTTGCCGAGGCCCAGCCGGAAAACTTCAAAAACTCCCCCTATACCACTAGGTATAGTAGTTGAATTTGTAT
>JAZFWG010000089.1:0-8064 GCA_036448135.1 Alphaproteobacteria bacterium | reverse complement strand
ATGACGGCCGCTTCAAGGACCTCTTCCAGGAGATCTTCGATGCGGAATTCGCCGACCGGTTCAAGGAAATGGACCTGACCTACGAGCACCGGCTGATCGACGACATGGTGGCCGCGGCGATGAAATGGTCGGGCGACTTCCTGTGGGCGTGCAAGAATTACGACGGCGACGTGCAGTCGGACACCGTGGCCCAGGGCTATGGCTCGTTGGGGCTGATGACCTCGGTGCTGCTGACGCCGGACGGCCGGACCGTGGAGGCCGAGGCCGCCCATGGCACCGTCACCCGCCATTACCGTGAACATCAGGCCGGGCGCGAGACCTCGACCAACCCCATCGCCTCGATCTTCGCCTGGACCCAGGGGCTGCATTACCGTGGCACCTTCGACGACACCCCCGATGTGGTGAACTTCGCCAAGACCCTGGAACGGGTGTGCGTCGAGACCGTGGAATCCGGCTCCATGACCAAGGACCTGGCGTTGTTGATCGGGCCCGACCAGGGCTGGCTCACCACCAGCCAGTTCCTCGGCAAGATCGATGAAAACCTGGAGGCGGCTCTGGCTTAGGGCGCCGGACCAGGGCTACTCGGCGCCGGTTCTACTCGACCGCTTGGGCGATCGCCTGTTCGATGGCGGCAAGCGCGGCCTCGGCCTTGGCGCCTTCGGGACCGCCGGCCTGGGCCATGTCGGGCCGCCCGCCGCCGCCCTTGCCGCCCAAGGCGGAAGACCCCACCCGCACCAGCTGGACCGCGTCGAAGCGTTCGGTCAGATCATCGGTGACGCCGACCACCAGGGACGCCTTGTCATCGACCACCGAAACCACCGCGTAAATCCCCGGCCCGGTCTTCTTGAAGTCGTCGACCATGGGCTTGAGCTCACGGGCGGGCACGCCGGAAAGCTGGCGGCCGAGATAGCGCACGCCGCCGACCTCCTTGGCACCGTCGCCGCCCGCGGCCTCGGCCCCACCGCCGAGGGCAAGCTGGCGCCGGGCCTCGGTCAATTCACGCTCGAGCTGGCGGCGTTCATCCAGCAGCGCCTTGATGCGCCTCGGCACCTCATCCACCGCGGTGTTGAGCACCTGCGCCGCCGCGCCCAGAAGATCGATCTGGGCTGCCAAATGATTGGTGGCGGCGGCGCCGGTCAAAGCCTCGATGCGGCGCACGCCACTGGCCAACGCGCTTTCGCCGGTGATCTTGAAGGTACCGATATCGCCGGTGCGGCGCACATGGGTGCCGCCGCATAGCTCGATGGAAAACGAGACGTCCTCGCCTTCCAGCGGCGCGCCCATGGCGACGACGCGGACCTCATCGCCGTATTTCTCGCCGAACAGGGCCATGGCACCCTCATCGACGGCCTCATCGGGGGTCATGAGCCGGGTGATGACCTCGCTGTTGCCCTGGACCTCGCGGTTGACCTCGGCCTCGACCTCGCGGAGTTCGCCGGCGTCGACCGGTTTGGAATGGCCGATGTCGAAGCGCAGCCGGTCGGGCGCGACCAGGGAGCCCTTCTGGACCACATGGTCGCCGAGGCGCCGGCGCAAGGCGGCGTGCAGCAGATGGGTGGCGGAATGGTTGGCGCGGATCTGCGCCCGTCGCACCCCGTCGACGCGCATCTCGACGATGTCGCCGGTCGCCAACGCGCCCTCGCCCAGGCGGCCGCGGTGGATGTGGAGGCCGGCGTTCTTCTGGGTGTCGCTGACCTCGAAGGCGGCGCCGGCACCGTTGAAGATGATGCCGCTGTCGCCGACCTGGCCGCCGGATTCGCCATAGAACGGGGTCTGGTTGGTGAGGATGGCGGCCTCGTCACCGGCCTTGATTGCCTCGGTGCGGGCGCCGTCCTTGACCAGGGCCATGATCTGGCCCTCCGCCGCCTCGGTGGCATAGCCCAGGAACTCGGTGGCGCCGATGGCGTCGCGGAGCTCGAACCAGATCCGTTCGGTGGCGACCTCGCCGGACCCGGCCCAGGCGGCGCGGGCGTCGGCGCGCTGACGCGCCATGGCTTGGTTGAAGCCCTCGACATCGACGCCACGGCCCTGGGCGCGCAGCGCATCCTCGGTGAGGTCGAGGGGAAAGCCGAAGGTGTCATAGAGCTTGAAGGCGACATCGCCGGGAAGCCCCTCGCCCTTGCCAAGCTTGGCGGTCTCGTCCTCCAGGAGCTTGAGGCCGCGCGCCAGGGTCTGACGGAAACGGCTCTCCTCGCCCCGCAAGGTCTCGGTGATCAGGGCCTCGGCGCGGACCAGCTCCGGGAAGGCCTGGCCCATCTCGCCGATCAATGTCGGCACCAGGCGGTGGAGCAACGGCTCGGCGCAGCCGATCAGGTGGGCATGGCGCACGCCGCGGCGCAGGATGCGCCTGAGCACATAGCCGCGGCCCTCGTTGGAGGGCAGCACCCCGTCGGCGAGGAGGAAACAGGTGGCGCGGAGATGGTCGGCGATAACCCGGTGGGAGACACCATGGGCGCCGTCGGGCGCCGCCCCGGTGGCGTGGGCCGAGGCCTCGATGAGGTGGCGCATGACGTCGGTGTCGTAATTGTCGTGGACGCCCTGGATGATGGCGGCGATGCGTTCGAGCCCCATGCCGGTGTCGATCGAGGGCCGCGGCAGATCGCGGCGGTCGTCCGGGGCGACCTGCTCATACTGCATGAACACCAGGTTCCAGATCTCGACGAAACGGTCGCCGTCCTGGTCGGCGCTGCCGGGGGGGCCGCCCGGGATGTCCTCGCCATGGTCATAGAAGATTTCCGAACACGGCCCGCACGGGCCGGTCTCGCCCATGGCCCAGAAATTGTCGGAGCTCGCGATGCGGATGATGCGCCCGTCGGGCAAGCCCGCGATCTTCTTCCATAGCATGAAGGCGTCATCGTCTTCATGGAACACCGTGACGATCAGGCGGTCGGGCGCCAAGCCGAAATCGGCGGTGATGAGCTTCCAGGCGAGCTCTATGGCGTGCTCCTTGAAGTAATCGCCGAAGGAGAAATTGCCCAGCATTTCGAAGAAGGTGTGGTGGCGGGTGGTGTAACCGACATTCTCGAGGTCGTTGTGCTTGCCGCCGGCGCGCACGCATTTCTGCGACGTGGTGGCGCGGGCGCAATCGCGGGTCTCATGGCCGGTAAAGACGTTCTTGAACTGCACCATGCCGGCATTGGTGAACAGCAGCGTCGGGTCGTTGTGGGGTACCAGCGGGCCCGAGGCGACCACCTGGTGGCCATTGTCGCGGAAGAACTCCAGGAACTGGGCGCGGATATCGTTGGTGCTTTGCATGTCCCGCATCTGCCGGGGATCGATGGCCGGATCATTGGCCGGATCGTGGGCCGCCGGATGACGGCCCGCGGGCGCCCGCGACGCCGCTTATGGGGTCCAGCGCGGGCCCTATGGCGGCGCGTCCCGTGGCCGGACGCCGGCTTTGCTTTTACAGTGCCGAGCGGGACCTGTCCAGGATGGCCGCCGCCGCCATCAACGCCAGCGGCGGTCCAAGCGCTCAACCCGACCGGCTTAGCCCTCCAGGCTTTTGGCTTCGCCGCTGGCCTCAACGTCGGTGGTCTCGGCAGGCACGGCGGGAGCAGAGGGTTTGAGCCCGGCATGGATGCGCACCGCGGCCTCGATCTCGGCGGCGATGCCGGAATTGTCGGCGAGGAAGGCCTTGGCGTTCTCGCGGCCCTGGCCGACGCGCTGGCCGTTATAGGAGTACCAGGTGCCGGATTTCTCGACGATGTCGGCCTTGACGCCGAGGTCCAGGAGCTCGCCGAGCTTGGAGATGCCGACGCCGTACATGATATCGAATTCGACCATCTTGAACGGCGGCGCCAGCTTGTTCTTCACCACCTTGACCCGGGTCTGGTTGCCGACGATCTCGTCGCGGTCCTTGATGGCGCCGATGCGGCGGATGTCGAGGCGCACCGAGGCATAGAATTTCAGCGCATTGCCCCCCGAGGTGGTTTCCGGATTGCCGAACATGACGCCGATTTTCATGCGGATCTGATTGATGAAGACGACCATGCAGCCCGACCGCGCGATCGATGAGGTCAGCTTGCGCAGCGCCTGGCTCATGAGCCGGGCCTGGAGACCGACATGGATGTCGCCCATCTCGCCCTCGAGCTCGGCCTTGGGCACCAGGGCGGCGACGCTGTCGATCACCAGCACGTCGACCGCGCCCGAGCGCACCAGGGTGTCGGCGATCTCCAGCGCCTGCTCGCCGGTGTCGGGCTGGGAGATCAGGAGTTCGTCCACATTGACGCCAAGCTTGCCGGCATAGACCGGATCGAGGGCGTGTTCGGCGTCGATGAAGGCGCAGGTGCCGCCCAGCTTCTGGGCCTCGGCGGTGACGTGGAGCGCGAGAGTGGTCTTGCCCGAGCTTTCCGGGCCGTAGATCTCGACCACCCGGCCGCGGGGCAGCCCGCCGATGCCGAGGGCGATATCGAGGCCGAGGGAGCCCGACGAGATGGTCTCGATCTCGACCGCGTTGCCGCTCTGGCCGAGCTTCATGATCGAGCCCTTGCCGAAGTTCCGTTCGATTTGTCCCAGGGCGGCGTCCAACGCCTTCTTCTTGTCCATGCCGTCGGCCTCGACCAGATGTAAATTGTTCGCGGACATATCGCGCTCCTCACTTATTTCATAGGGCCGGGGGTGATGCAACGCCCGCCGGCAAATCCGCGGCCATCCCCGATGCCAACCAGCGCCGGGAGCCCGCCGCCCGGACACCCCCTCGGCGCCCGAACGCGACAATGTACACGTTTTGTTCTTTTGTGCAAGTAAAAACTTAACCATTGGTGAATATGGGCGTTTTCGGTCTATTTTCCGGGTTTGTTCGGCTGTTCGCAGGCGACCGCGAATGTGGCGGCCGGGCCCCGCCGCTACGCCAGGATGACTTCCTTGACCTTGCCGGCGAGCTGTTCGAGGCTGAACGGCTTGGGCAGGAAGTGGATGTCGTCCTGTTCCGAGAGCTGCTCGCGGAAGCTGTCCTCGGCATAGCCGGAGATGAAGATCACCTTCATGGCCGGGTTGGTCTGGCGCACCTGGCGCACCAGGGTGGGTCCGTCCACGTTGGGCATGACCACGTCGGTGATGACGAGATCGATGGGCTCGCCGCAATTTTGGATGATGTTGAGCGCGCCTTCGCCCTCCTTGGCCTCATAGACCTTGTAGCCCTTGTTGCGCAGCGCCCGGGCGCCGAACAGGCGCACCGCGTCCTCGTCCTCGACCAGCAAAACGGTGCCGATGCCGGTGAGGTCGCGGGCCACCGGCGCCTTGGTGACTTCGGCGACGGCCTTGGCGGCAGCCTCGCCGACTTCGTCGGTGGCCTCGAAGCGGGGGAGATAGATGTGGAAGGTGGTGCCCTTGCCCACCTCGCTATCGACCGCGATGAAGCCGCCGGTTTGGTTGAGGGTGCCATAGACGGTCGAGAGCCCGAGCCCGGTGCCCGAGCCCACCTCCTTGGTGGAGAAGAAGGGTTCGAAGATGCGCTCCAGATTGGCCTTGTCGATGCCGGTGCCGGTGTCGGCGACGTCGATCTGGATATAGCGGCCCGGCGGCATGGTCTCCGAGACGGACGCGACGGGATGGTCGAATTCCGCATTGGACGTGGTCAGCGTCAGGTTGCCGCCCTCGGCCATGGCGTCGCGGGCATTGACGGCGAGGTTGATGATGATCTGTTCGAACTGGCCCTTGTCGACCTTGACCAGGCCGAGTTCGCGGCCATGGACCACCTTGAAATCGACATTGACGCCGATGAGCCGGCGCAACAGATCGGTGATCTCCGCCAAAACGTCGGTGATGTCGAGGACCTTGGGCTGCAATGTCTGCTGGCGCGAGAACGCCAAGAGCTGGCGCACCAGGTTGGCGGCGCGGTTGGCGTTCTGCTTGATCTGCATGATGTCGGCGAAGTTCTGCTCGCCGGGGCGGTGGCGCAACAACAACAAATCACAGAAGCCGATCATCACCGTGAGTAAGTTGTTGAAATCGTGGGCGATGCCGCCGGCCAATTGGCCCACCGCCTGCATCTTCTGGGACTGGCTGAACTGCATTTCGAGATCGCGCTGGCCGGTGGTGTCGATGAAATGGAGGATGAGGCCGGACAGGTTGTCGCCGCCCTCCTCGAGGCGGGTGATGAAGGTGGTGGCGATGCGCTCCCCCTCGCCCATGAGGCTGACGTCGAACGGCTCCGCCGAGCCCTCGCCGGCAATCGCGGCGCCGACCCGGTCGGCCATGAGACCCCGGTCATCCTCGACCACCAGCCCGGTGACGTTGGCGCCGACCACGTCGCCGGTGCCGGTCATCAACAGAAAGGCGGGGTTGCAATCGCTGACCCGGCCTTCGAGGTCGACGATGGCGATGCCCAAGGGCGCGTCCTCGAACAATCGCTGGAAGCGCTGCTGCGATAACACCGCGACCTGCTGCAATTCGCGCTCCGACGTGAGATCGCGCACCACCGAACGGGTGTGGATTCCGCTCTCGTCCTCCACCAGGGTCTGCATGACATAGGCCTGGATCTCCCCGCCGTCGCGGCGCCGCAGCCGGACCTCGCCCTGGCGGGCCGGCGCGCCGGGCCCGAGGAAGGGGTCATAGGGCACCACGCCATCGGATATGTCGCCGCTGATGAAGTCATGGAGCCGCATGTTGTCCCGGGTGATCTCGTCGGGGCTGTAACCCAGCCACTTGGCGAGGGTGTGGTTGATGAACTTGAAGCAGCCTTCGCCGTCCACCGAATAGAATCCGACCGAGGCGTTTTCCAGGAAGTCGACCAGCCGGTCCTGCTCCTCGCGGAGGATCTGTTCCATCTGGCGTTTCGAGGTGATGTTGTCGATGCGCCACACCACGAACCCCGGGCAACCGGCGACGGGATGGGCCCAAAGATGGAGCCATTCGGCCTCGCTGCCGGGTTTCGCAATCCTGAGTTGGATATTGCCGGACTCGCCGGCGGCGGCGAACTCTTGCAACCGGGCGATCTTGTCGCGGGCCTCCGGGTCGGTGCTGAAATGGTGTTCGAGGCCTTTGAGCCAGCCCTTGCCGTCGTCGAACATGGCCCGAAAGGCGTTGTTGCCGTAGACCGCCTGACCTTGCGGATCGACGATCAGCCGCGCGGTGGGCACGGCGTCAAGCGACCCCGCCAGCAGCCGGTTCTCTTCCTCCAGGCCACGGCGCGCCACCACCGAGCGCACCAACGCAGCCATGATCAGGCACAACAGCGCCACCGCGCCCAGGATCCCGGCCACGATCAGCACCACCGCCGGCGCCGCCGCGGTCCCGGTCGCCAGCGCCGTCGCCGCTGAGGCAGCCGCCACCGCCGCCGCGGCGCCAAGGCCCAGCCACAAGGTGGGCTGGCGCCATGGCCTGCGCCATCCACGTTTGTGATCGGTGAAAGAAAACGCGGTCATCGCCGCAACAATCTCTCCTGCCAAAGGGTCCGTCGGCGCGACTTTATCACGCTTCGCCTCATGTGGGAGCGCGATGTGGTCAGTCAAGCCTAGTTGGTCAATTGGCCCTTGAGGCGCATGACGTAGCCGATGACTTCGGCCACCGCCTTGTAATGATCGGGCGGCACCTCCTGGTCGATCTCGACACCGGCATAGAGCGCCTGGGCCAGGGGCGGGTTTTCGACGATGGGAATGTCTTGTTCGTCGGCCACTTTACGGATGCGGAGCGCCACATCGTCCACACCCTTGGCAATCACCACCGGGACCGGCATTTCATCATGCTGGTATTTCAAGGCCACGGCGAAATGGGTAGGGTTGGTGATAACCACCGTCGCCTCCGGCACCGCCGCCATCATGCGCTGGCGCGCGCGCTCCATGCGAATCTGGCGCAGCCGGCTCTTGACCATGGGGTCGCCTTCGGACTGCTTGTGCTCGTCCTTGACCTCCTGCTTGGTCATGCGCTGCTCTTTGGCGTACTTGTACTTCTGGAAGAACATGTCGGCGCCGGCGACCACGGTCATCACGGCTAACACGGCTATGATCATGCGCACGGCCAGGGTCCAGATGAAATCGCCGAGTTCGGTGGGGTGATAGCTGGGGATCTGGGTGATGCGGTCGAATTCCGGCACCACGACCATGGCCCCCACCATGGCGATGAGGG
>JAZFWG010000088.1:0-2542 GCA_036448135.1 Alphaproteobacteria bacterium | reverse complement strand
CAGGCCCGCGCCCTCGGCCTCGGGGACCGTTGGCACGACGTCGCCCAGGCTTACGCCGACGTGAACCAGTTGTTCGGTGATATCATCAAGGTGACACCGACTTCGAAGGTCGTCGGAGACATGGCGCTCTACATGGTCACGAGCGACCTGACGCCGGCGGATGTCCTCGATCCGGAGAAGGAGATTTCCTTCCCCGAGTCGGTGATCGCGCTGTTCCGCGGCGAGCTCGGCCAGGTGCCGGGCGGCCTTCCCGCTGACTTGCAGTCGAAGGTGCTCAAGGGCGAGGCGCCGATAACCGGGCGGCCCGGCGCGGCCTTGGAGCCGGTGGATCTGGATGCGGCGCTGGGCGAAGTCGAGAAGGCCACCGGCCGTCAGGCCAGTAACACCGACCTCGCCTCTTACCTCATGTATCCCGAGGTCTTTTGCGAATATGCCAAGGCCCGCCAAAGCTACGGCCGGTTGGACGTGTTGCCGACGCCCACCTTCTTCTACGGCCTGCCTCCCGGTCAGGAGATCGCGGTCGATATCGATCCCGGAAAAACACTGGTGATCAGTTGCCTGGCCATAGGCGATGCCCGTGCCGATGGCCAGCGGGAGGTTTTCTTCGAGCTCAATGGCCAGCCACGCAGGGTCCGGGTGACCGACCGAAGTCTGGCGCCGGAGGTCGCCGCTCGGGAGCGGGCCGAGGAGGGCAACCCGGCCCATATCGGCGCGCCGATGCCGGGCGTGGTGACGACCGTCGCGGTCAGTGAAGGCCAGGCGGTAAGGCCCGGGGACGTGCTGTTGACCCTGGAAGCGATGAAAATGGAAGCGGCGATCTGCGCCGATCATGCCGGCACCGTCGCCCGCATCGTCGCCCCGGTCGGCAGCCAGGTCGAAGCAAAAGACCTGCTGATCGAGTTGCAAGCGCCCGAACCAGGGAATTAGAGCACTAACCGGCCGAGTGGTTCCGTCGCCGCCGGCGGCTGCTGGCACCATGTGGAAGGCTCGTGTCGGTAAGGGTCCGATTCTATAAACAAGGCACCGGCCACGTGATCCCCCCTCGGACGATCCGGGGCAGGCAGGAAACACAGCCGCTTGCGGGGCGGGGGGCGGTGTTTCTAAACCGACAAAAATACCGGCGCCGGCCTGCCGGACAGCGGGCCGGCTTCGCCAAGGGAAGGGCGTCCATGACACCGGATAGGCCGGTCGCGCATCTCGTCCGGATCCTCGGCCGGCGTCCGTTCTTGGCCTTCGGCCTCGTCAGCCTGCTGACCGTGGGGGAGCAGGCTGGTGATGCCGCCGGGCAACACCGATCATTCCTTGACGCCGCCCGCGGTCAGGCCGCTGATCATGTGCCTGCGCACCGCGTAATAAAGGGCCACAGGCGGCAAGGAATAGATCATCGCCGTGGCCATCAACAACGCCCAGGGGGCATCGTCGGATACCAAGAAGTAACCCATCGCCACCGGCAGCGTGACCCTGCGCTCGGTAGAAAGCATGAGAAAGGCGTAAAGGTACTCGTTCCAGCACAACAGCAAAGCGAAAGTCCCGATGGCGACCATGGCCGGGGTCATCAGGGGCAGATAGACCAGGAACATAGTTTGCAGGGGCGTGGCGCCGTCCACCTTGGCCGCCTCGTCCAACTCCCGGGGGATGCTGTCCGAATACTGGAGAAAGACCCAGATTGCGTAGGGCGAGGCGAAAGTGACCATGCCGAAGATCAGCGCCCAGATGTTATCGAGAAGTCCGTAGTCGCCCATGATCTTATAGAGCGGAATAGCCAGGAAGGCGGCCGGTATCAGATAGCCAAGCAAGGCCATGTTGGAGATGTAATGGCCGAACCGAAGCCGCAGACGGCCGATCGCGTAGCTCGCGGTCAAGGCCACGGTTAGCACGATCACCATGGTCGTCAGGGCGGCGAAAACGCTGTTCCACAACTGGATCCAGAAGTTCTGGAGGAAGAAGTGGTTTTGGGTGAATACGGTGACATAGTTCTCGATCGTCGGCCGCTCGGGCCACAGACGCCCGGCGAAGGCGTCGCTCAGCGGCGTGAATGACATGATCACCATGTGGTAAATTGGCAGCAGCGTCCAGACGGCCAGCACCAAGCCAACTGTGGCCAGTCCGCCGTGATGGAGGGCCTTGCGCATGGCTACACCGTTTCCCCGCGCCCCAGACGGCGGATCAGGAGGATCACCAAAGGCACCATGACCGGCAGCGCCGTGATGACGGTAGCGACGCCCAGCCCGATCTCTCCGAGGTCGAAGGCGTAACGGATTCCGAGCGTCGCCAAGACATGGGTCGCATCCACAGGCCCGCCGCCGGTCAGCAGATAAACGCTGTTGAAATCGCCCAGGGTGAAGATGGTCGATAGGAGCGTGCTGGTGATATAGACGTTTCGAATGTGGGGAAAGGTAACGTAGCGGAACTTCTGGAAGGCGGTGGCGCCGTCGAGTTCGGCCGTTTCATACAGATCCCTGGGCACCGCCATTCGGGCGGCGAGAAGGATCAGCGTCCAGAACGGCAAATACTTCCAAATATGGACCGCGAAGACCGATCC
>JAZFWG010000087.1:0-6967 GCA_036448135.1 Alphaproteobacteria bacterium | reverse complement strand
GCACCGCCGACGCCGCCTTGTTCCGCCAGCCCGAGGAAACCACCCTGGCCCAGGATCTCGATGGCGGCCGTGGCCGCATCAAGGCGATGATGGTGGCGGAGAACTTCACCGGCGCCATGGGGGAGCTCGCGGGCCTGCGCGCGGCGGTGGATGCGTTCTTCGATGAGGTCACGGTCAATTGCGACGAAGCACCGCTCCGCGAGAACCGCCTCAAGCTGCTGTCGCAGATCCGCACCACACTCTCAGCCGTCGCCGATTTCTCCGCCATCGAAGGCTAGCGCTAATTAACTAGGTCCGGCCTCGGTGTCCCCGGCGGCGTTCAAATCACCCATCCATGCCGGGTAGAACGGTGTCAGTTTGGTCCCCTCGGCGGTGAAGGGGGTGTCCAGTTCCGCCGCTTTCGCCACCATTTCCAGGCGCAGCACCGCAAGGCCGAGGCCGTCCCGCCCTGAGCGCATCTCGCCGGACTGTTTGCCGTCGAACATCACCGGGGTTCCGGCTTCGGGCAGCGGGCCCACCACCGTGACCGGGACCAGGCGCTTTTTGGCCAGCCCCCGGTAGTGCAGCCGGGCGGTCAGCTCCTGGCCGACATAGCAGCCCTTGTCCCAGTCGATGCCATTGAGCTCGTCGAAGCCGCTTTCCAGCAGCAGGGCTTTTTCCACCACCATATCGTGGCTGCCGTCGGGCAGGCCGTAGCCGAGACGAAGACGGTCATAATCCTGGATCGGAGCCTCGGCAAAGCCGGCGTGCTTGAAGACCTCGGCGACCCGGTGGCGGGGCAGGATGGCGCGGGCGCCGATGCCGGCGTAACGCGGATCGACGAAACAGATGCCGACATCGAAGGGCCCGCCGCGGCCTTCCTGGCCGTGCAGGCTTTCGGCGTCCTGGGGACCGGCGCCCAACAGCGCGACCACGGCGAATTGCTCGGTGATATCGGCGATCTCCACCTGGGCGCGGAGTTTGTAATGACCAAGGCGCTGGCGCAGATCGTCGAGGCGTTCTCCCTCGCAGTCGATGATCAGCGCGCTGGAAAGCTCGGCGATGAAGAAATCGTGGAGGAACTTGCCCTGGGGCGTAAGCATGGCGGCATAGATGGCGCGGCCGGGGTTGACCTTGTCGACGTCGTTGGACACCAGGCCCTGAAGAAAGCCGCGGGCATCGGGGCCCGTCACCGACAACAGGCCACGGTCCTCGATCACGGTGTAGAATTTGCCGTCAGCTTCATCCATCGAACACTCTTATCGCAGTCACATGTTGAAAGACGGGATATCATAATGATTTGCATCATTCCTTCCAAGGGTGCGGCCGGGGGGCCGCGCTCGCTTGGGTGTCCGCGCTCGCTTGCCGCCTTGGTGGACGCGACGTATAACGTCTTTCGATCATGAACATCCTTTTCATCACCTCGACGCGGATCGGCGACGTGGTTCTGTCGACGGGCATCCTCGATCATTTGTCCCAGAGCTACCCCGATGCCCGCATCACCATCGCCTGCGGCTCCGAGGCCGCGCCCCTGTTCGCGGCGGGGCCCGGCAATTGGCGGGTCATCCCGCTGGAGAAGAAGCCATATTCGCTCCATTGGCTGGGCCTGTGGTCGAAATGCATCACCCGTTACTGGTCCCGGGTGGTCGATCTGCGCTCATCGGCGATATCCTGGTGTCTGGTGGCGCGCCACCGCCATGTGGTGCGGTCCAGCCCGGAGCTCAAACACCGGGTGCGCCAGCTTTCGGAGCTGTTGGGGCTCGAGGTGCCGGCAGCGCCCCGGCTGTGGACGTCGGCTGATCATGAAATCCGGGCGGCGCAGCTGATCCCCGGCACGGCGCCGGTGCTCGCCCTCGGCCCCACCGCCAATTGGCAAGGCAAGCAATGGCCGGGGGAAAATTTCAACGAACTCGCAGGCCGCCTCACCGCGCCCGAGGGCATCCTGGCCGGTGCCCGCATCGCGGTGTTCGGCGGCCCCGGCGAGCGTGACGCGGCGGCACCGGTGATCGCGGCGGCGGTGAGCGGCGGCGGTATCGATCTGGTCGGTAAGCTCGATTTGCCGACGGTGTTTGCCTGCCTCAAGCGCTGCAGCTTCTTCGTCGGCAACGATTCCGGGCTGATGCATCTGGCCGCGGCCTCCGGCATTCCGACCCTCGGCCTGTTCGGGCCTTCCCGGGTCGAGCACTATGCGCCCTGGGGCAAGCACGCGGCGGCGGTTGAGACCGCCACGCCATATGAGGATCTGTTCCCGCCCGGCTATGATCACCGCACCACGGGGACGCTGATGGGCACCCTTTCGGTGGACAAAGCCGAGATCGCCGCCCAAGAATTGTGGCGGCGCCGTGGCGGGGAGGGCTCATGACCGAGACATCTTCATCCTCTGTGCAATTGTCGGCACTCGTCGTCGTCCACAACGAAGAGGCGCAATTGGCCGAATGTCTTGATACGGTCCGCTTCGCCGACGAGATCGTGGTGGTTCTCGACAAATGCTCGGACCGGTCCAAGGCGATCGCTTCCGCCTACACCACCCATCTGTTTGAAGGGTCGTGGGACATCGAAGGTGAACGCCGAAATTTCGGCATCGGCAAATGTTCCGGGGACTGGATCTTAGAAGTCGATGCCGATGAACGGGTGCCTTCGGGCCTGGCCCGGGAAATCCGCGAAACCATCAAGGGCGCGGCGGCCGGTTATTTTCTCATTCCCTATGACAACTATATCGGCAAACGCCTGGTTCGGTTCGGATGGGGGGCGTATTGGGGCGTTTCCGCCACGGTTCGCCTGTTTTCCAAGGGCGCCAAGAGGTGGGGCGGCCAGCGTATCCACCCATCGCTGGAATTGACCGGGGCCCGTGGACGGCTTGAAACACCCATGGTCCACTATGTCGACAGGGATCTTTCCGACATGATCGCCAGGCTGGACCGCTATACCACGGCCCGGGCCAGGGATTTGCGCGACCTTGGGGATATTGGCAGTTTTGCCGCCAACCTGCGGCGCATTTTCTCCCGCTTCTTCAAATGTTTCATCATCCGCAAGGGCTATCGCGAGGGGATCTATGGCTTCCTCATCGCCTTGTTCGCCGGGCTCTATCCGATGCTGTCTTATCTCAAGGCGCGGTTGGATGAGGATTGAGCATACCGTGGGCGCGAGCGCGTGACCCGGATCCTGCAAGTGATCGCCGGCGCCCATCATGGCGGGGCTGAGACCTTTTTCGTCGATCTGGTTACGGCCCTTCACGGCTCCGGGGTTGAGCAGCGCGTGGTGATGCGCCGCAACCCGGCCCGCGCCGAAATTTTGCGCCAGGCCGGCATCGAGCCGGTGGAACTTGCCTTCGGCGGCCTGTTCGATCTTGGCACCCGGCGCGCGATCAAGCGGGAAATCGCGGCGTGGAAACCCGACATCGTGCAAAGCTGGATGAATCGCGCCACCAGGCACTGCCCGCGGGGGGAGTTCATCCATGTGGGCTGGCTTGGTGGCTACTACAAACCGCGGAACTACCGCCGCTGCGACCACGTGGTCGGCGTCACCCCCGGCATTGTCGACCATCTCAAGACCAACGGCGGCTGGCCCGATGACCGCGCCCATTTTCTCCCGACGCTCGCGGTCGACGAACCGGCGGTTCCCCTGGCGAGATCCACGTTCGACACGCCTGAGGATGCGGCCCTGTTGCTGGCACTGGGGCGGTTGCATTGGAAGAAGGCGTTCGATGTGTTGCTGAAGGCGGTGGCCGAGGTGGAGGAGGTAAATCTCTGGATCGCCGGGGACGGACCGCTCGAAGATGACCTCAAGCGCCTTTGCCGGGAACTCGGGCTTGATGGGCGGGTGCGGTTCCTCGGCTGGCGGGATGACCGCGAAGCCATGCTCAAGGCCGCCGATATCTGCATCATGCCGTCGCGCTATGAGCCCTTCGGCACCGTCATGGTCGAGGCCTGGGCGCAAAAGGTGCCGGTCATCACCACGTCATGCGCCGGGCCGTTGGAATTCATCAAGCATGACAAGAATGGCCTTCTGGTGCCGATCGACGATGTCGCCGCCCTGGCGCAAGCGATCCGGCGGCTGATGACCGACAAGGAAGTGTTCGCGCGCCTTGCCGAAGGCGGCCATGCCGATTACCAGGCCCAGTTCTCCAAACCCCGGGTGGTCGAATTGTGGCGCGAGTTTCTAGCCGGGATCGTAAGCTGATGGGTGGCATCGCGGGGATCATGACCGGCGGCGGCGAAGCCCCCGAAGCCCAGGCGCTTCACGCCATGTCATCGGCGCTGGCCCATCGCGGTCCCGACAGCGCCGGCGAATACGGCTCCGGCAATGTCGCCATGGTCACCCGGCTCCTCGCCATTGGCGATCCTGCGGCCGGCGACCAGCCCGTGACAGAGCCCGGCGGCGCAACCCTGGTCGCCAACGGAAAAATCTACAATACCGACGAGCTTCGGCAAAATCTGGCAGGCGCGGATTTTTCCACCGCTTGCGATTTCGAGCCGGCCCTTCATCTTTACCGCAAGACCGGCGCCGGCTTCGCCCGGCAATTGCGCGGCATGTATGCCATCGCCATCCATGATCCCGGCACCGGACGGTTGCTGCTGGCCCGCGATCCCTTCGGCATCAAGCCGCTCTATTACGTCGAGAACAGCGACGGCTTCGCCTTCGCTTCCGAACCCCGGGCGTTGATCGCAAGCGGCCTCGTCTCACCCCGGATCAACACCGCGAGCCGCAACGAAATGCTGCAGTTGCAATTCTCCACCGGGCCCGAGACGGTCTTCCAAGAGATCAGGCGGGTGCTGCCCGGCGAAACCCTGGTGGTGGCGCACGGCCGCATCGTCGAGCGCGAGCGCATCCGGGCGTTGCCCGCAGGCGGGCCGCAGGATTGGCCGCAAGAGACCGTGATGGAAAACCTCGACCGCGCCCTTCTCGATAGCATTGCCGTCCATCAAAAGGCCGCCGTGCCCTCGGGCATGTTTCTTACCGGCGCGGTCGAGTCGACGGTCTTGCTGACCCTGATGGCGCGTCTCAGTGATCAACCGGTCCTGGCGTTGACCGCGGTCTTCGACGAGAAAGGCGCCGCCGCCGATCTCGACTATGCCCGCGCCGTGGCCCGCGCCGTGGGCGCAAGACATGTGGAAGTGGAGGTCTATGAGAGCGATTTCTGGCGCTATTTGCCCCAGATCGCTGCGGCGATGGACGATCCCGCGGCCGATTATGGGGCTTTTCGCACCTACATGCTGGCGCGCGCGGCGGGCCGCGAGGTCAAGGTGGTGTTTTGCGGCGAGGGCGGCGACGAGATATTCGCGGGCTATGGCCGCTACCGCTCGGTCATCCGGCCATGGTGGCGGGGTGGACGCACCATCCGGTCAAAGGGGATCTTCGACGGTCTCGGCGTGCTGCGCACCCACTTCGCCGGCTGGCGCGACGGCATCGCCGGGGCCGAGGCCACCGAATCCACGCCGGGCCGCACCGAGCTGCAGATCGCCCAGGCCATCGACTGCGCCGACTGGCTGCCCAATGACCCGCTGGCCGCGCTTGACCGTTGCTTGGCGGCCCATGGCATCGAAGGCCGCACGCCGTTCCTCGATGCGGCGGTGACCGACATCGCCTTTCGCCTTGCCGATGGCTTCAAGGTTCACCGGGGGCTGGGCAAGTGGCAATTGCGCAAATGGTTGGCGGACCGCCTGCCGTTGGCGGAGCCAATGTCGCGCAGACGCAGCTTCGCCATTCCCGTCACCGCTTGGATCGCCCGCCAGGGCACCGGTCTCGGTCCCCTGGTGGCGGCGTCGCCGGCGGTCCAGGAAATCTGCGATCCCGGTGCCGTGGCCAAATTGTTCCGTCACGGCGGCAAGCGCCAAAGCTTCGCGGCCTGGGTCTTGCTGTTCTATGCCCTGTGGCACCGTGCCAATATCGAAGGGCGCAAGCCCGAAGGCGATGTCTTCGATTGCCTGGCGGCCAAGTAGGATGGTGGCATGAACCCGGACCGCCAGTACCTGACACTTCGCCGTCCCGATGACTGGCACCTGCATTTGCGCGATGGCGCCATGCTGGAGACGGTGCTGCCTTTCACCGTGGAACGCTTTTGCCGCGCCATGGTCATGCCCAATCTGGAGGTCCCGGTGACTTCGCCCGATCTCGCCGAGGATTACCGCCGCCGCATCATCGCCGCCGTCCCTGGGGGCGCCCAGTTCACGCCGCTGATGACGTGCTATCTCACCGATGACACCCGGCCCGAGGTGATGGTCGAGGCCTACCGCAATGGCATTTTCGCCGCGGCCAAGCTTTATCCCGCCAATGTCACCACCGGCGCGCAAGCAGGGGTGACGGATATGGCGTGCATCGCCAAGCTGCTGGAAGCCATGGAGGAGGCCGACATGCCGTTGCTGGTCCATGGCGAGGTGGCCGACCCCGACGTCGATCCCTTCGACCGCGAGGCGGTGTTCATCGACCGGGTCCTGGCGCCGTTGCGCCGCAGCCATCCCGGCTTGCGCGTGGTGTTCGAACACGTCACCACCGAAGATGCCGTCGCATTCGTCGCCGAAAGCAACGGGCGCACCGCCGCCACCATCACGCCCCATCATCTCGTCATCAACCGCGGCGCCATGTTCGCCGGCGGCTTCAGGCCACATTTCTATTGCCTGCCGGTGGCCAAGCGCGAACGCCACCGTAAGGCGCTGCGCCAAGCCGCGACCTCGGGGGAGGGGAGCTTTTTCCTCGGCACCGATTCGGCGCCCCATCCCGACCGGGCGAAGTTCAGCGCCTCGGGCTGTGCCGGCATCTTCAACGCCCCGGTGGCCTTGGAAGTCTATGCCCAGGTCTTCGAAGAGGAGGGCGCGCTTGACCGGCTCGAGGATTTCGCCTCGGTGTTCGGGCCCAGGTTTTACGGCATCAAAGCCAACCAGGACACCGTCACCCTTGAGCGCGCGCCCTGGCAGGTGCCCGCTCAGGTGGCGGCGGCGGATGGCGACGTGCTGACCCCGTTCATGGCTGGCGGGACGGTGAATTGGCGCCT
>JAZFWG010000086.1:0-4294 GCA_036448135.1 Alphaproteobacteria bacterium | reverse complement strand
GGATTGCCGCTGGCCAAGTCCTTCGTCGAACTCCATGGCGGCACCCTCCATATCAAAAGCCATCCCGGCAAAGGCACCAAGGTCACGGTCCGGTTCCCGGCTTCGAGGGCGATCGCGAGGGCGATCGATTGTGCGGATCAGGAGAGCCGGCCCAGTCCCAATCGGGAACGGGTTGCCATTTCCGTTTCCAAACCCTGATGCAGGTTCTCCGCTTCTCACCGGGGAGGTACGCACCCTAGGGTGTGTTTTTTTCTTTACAGCGCGTGATTTGGACTTTATTTCGCGCTTTCCGGTTCCGAAGTTTCAAAATTATGACATGTTGAAACTGTCTTTAGGGGGCCCCATGAGATGGACCAGTTTTCTTCTGCCCTATCGTTGGTTCGTGCCCTGGCGCCAGTGAGCCCCGTTACGTGCCTCCGGCCCGCCGCCGCTGTCCACGCAAGCCGATATTTCATCAAGAATTTCCCCGGTGAGATCCTCTACGCGGTCAAGACCAATCCAAGACCGGAAATCCTGGATGCGGTTTACCGGGCGGGTGTCCGCCGCTTCGACGTCGCCTCGATTGCGGAAACCAGGCTCGTAACCGAGCGCTTTCCGGGGGCGCATGTCTCATTCATGCATCCGGTCAAGAACCGCGATGCCATTGCCCAAGCGTATTTTCAATATGGCGTGAATGACTTTTCCCTCGATTCCTTCGACGAACTGGAAAAGATCCTGACCGCAACCGGGGGCGCCGGGGACCTCACCCTGTTGATCCGTCTTGCGGTCCCCAATTTCAATGCCAAAATGGATCTGTCCGCCAAATTCGGGATAGAGCTCGCCCCGGCGGTGGACCTGCTGTTGCGCTCCCGCCAGGTGGCGAGGCGGCTTGGGGTCTGCTTCCACGTTGGCTCCCAATGCATGAACCCCACGGCTTTCAGTGTGGCCATCAAACTGGTGGGGGATGCGGTCCTGGCCTCCGGCGTGATGTTGGACATCGTCGATATCGGCGGGGGGTTCCCGTCGATCTATGCCAACATGGCCCCGCCGCCTCTCAACGCCTATATGAGCGAGATCGCCATGGCGTTGAAGACGCTTCCCCTCGGCGATGCTTGTGAGATTTGGGCGGAGCCCGGGCGCGCCCTGGTCGCTGAGGCCGCATCGACTCTGGTTCATGTCGATCACCGCCGGGGCGGCCAGCTCTACATCAACGATGGGACCTACGGCAGCCTGTTCGACGCCGGCGCCCCCGGCTTCGCTTTTCCGGTGTGCGCCGTCCGGCCCGGTGGGACGGTGTCGTCTCATCTCGCTGCCTTTTCCTTTTACGGCCCCACCTGCGATGGTATTGACCATATGGAGGGCCCCTTCATGCTGCCCGAGGACATCGGCGAGGGCGACCATATCGAAATCGGCCAGACCGGCGCCTATGGCTGCACCATGCGAACCCATTTCAACGGTTTTCATTCCGACGCGGCCGCCATCCTGACCGATGCTCCGATGCTGAGCATGTACCGCCCGCACGGCGATGCCAGCCCGGTATCGGGTCAGGATTTCGCCGAGATACTTCAACTCCGTGGGGGTGCATTATGACGGCAAGACCCAAGCTCGATGACGAGAAGGCGGGTCTTCTCAACCACCCGGTCGAGCATATCGACATGACGGCAATCGATGCCCGGCCCATCATCGACGGCATGGCCAAGATGTCGTTCACCTCGCGCGCGCTGGCGCGGGCGGCGGAGATCTACAATTCCATGCTTGGCGATGAAACCTGTTCGATCATCCTGACGCTGGCCGGCTCGACGTCGGCCGGCGGCTGCATGCGGGTCTACGCCGATCTGATCAAATACAACATGGTGGACGCCGTCGTCGCCACCGGCGCCAGCATCGTCGATATGGACTTCTTCGAGGCCCTGGGTTTCCGCCATTTCCAGGGCAGTGCCGACATCGATGACGGCTTTCTGAGAAGCCATTACATCGACCGCATCTACGACACCTATATCGACGAGAATGACCTCCAAGCCTGTGACCACGCCATCGCAGAGATTGCCGGTGGCCTGGAACCCCGCCCCCACACGTCGCGTGAATTCATCCATGCCATGGGCGCGTACCTTGCGTCCGGCAAGGCCCGCAAGGAAGGATCCTTGGTGCAGACCGCCCATGACCACGGCGTGCCGGTGTTTTGTCCGGCCTTCACGGATTCAAGCGCCGGCTTCGGCCTCGTCCTGCACCAGGACCGCAACCCGGATCACCATGTCACCATCGATGCCGTCCGTGATTTCCGCGAGCTGACCGACATCAAGATCGAGGCCGGGACAACGGGTCTTTTGATGGTCGGCGGCGGGGTGCCGAAGAACTTCGCCCAAGATACCGTGGTCTGCGCGGAAATCCTCGGTCACGAAGCCGAGAGGCACAAATATGCCGTCCAGATTACCGTCGCCGATGTGCGCGACGGGGCGTGCAGCAGCTCGACCCTCAAGGAAGCCTCAAGCTGGGGCAAGGTGGATACCGCGCGCGAACAGATGGTGTTTGCCGAGGCCGGCAGCGTCATCCCCCTCATTGCCAGCGACGCCTACCACCGGGGCCATTGGAAGAACCGGCCCCGCCGGCGGTTCGCACAGCTGTTCACCTGAGTGCGGTCCGTGAGCGCCCCCCTTCGGCCAATGCCTGCGCATGATGGGTTCCTTGGCCTCGGCGCCGGGGACGCGGTGTCCTACCAGGACGCGCGGGCGGTGATCGTGCCTTTTGGACTGGAAGCCACGGTCAGCTATGGTGGTGGCACCGCCAAAGGTCCCGCCGCGATCATAGAGGCAAGCCACCAAGTCGAGCTGTTTGACGAGGAGCTGTGGCGCGAGCCCTTCCGCGACTGGGGCATCGTGACCCTTACCGAGCCGGCGATCGACGGGGGTTCGGTGGCGGCCGCGTTGGATCAATTGGCGGGGATAACCAGCGCCGTGGTCGAAGACCGGAAATTTCCGCTGGTGTTGGGCGGCGAACATTCGCTGACGGCGGGGGCCATCCGGCCGCACTTGACGCGCCATGATGATCTTGTTGTCCTCCACTTCGATGGCCACGCGGACCTTAGGGATGGTTATGAAGGTGAGCACTGGTCCCATGCGGCGGCGATGCGGAGAGTGCTGGACGACCCGGTGGTCGAGTTGGTGTCGGTCGGCATTCGCAACATTTCCGCCGGGGAAATCCCCTTCCTCGAGGCCAATCGAGGCCGCATCACGGTCTATTGGGCCAAGGACCGGCGCCAGTGGGATTTGGACGCGATCGCCCGCGAGCTTGCGGGACGGACGATTTATCTGACTTTTGATCTCGATGGCTTCGACAGCTCTGTGATGCCGGCGACTGGCACGCCCGAGCCGGGTGGGCTCACGTGGGACGATGTCATGACGGTGATCAAATGCGCCGGCGAGGCCGGCACCATCGTCGGGGCCGATGTGTGCGAACTCGCCCCCATCGACAACCTGCACGCCCCCAATTTCCTCGCCGCCAAGCTTGGCTACAAGATCCTTTGCTACGCGCTCGGCGAACAGAAGGACCGCCGCTGAGCGTTCGCCGCCAGCACCGGCACAACACAGATTTGTGATGATTGGCAAAAAAGGGTTGCCGTCATCCGGATTCTGTGCGTCCCTATGGCCTCATGCGTGGTATACAGTAGACCGCGTCAGTAGAGCACGGAGTTCTACTTTGCTTGGGGGGAGACAAGCGGTTTGGACCGCGGACATTAGATCACATCAGGCGGAAACAAGCCGGAATTCTTGTTCATAAATTGGTCGTAAAAAGGGAGACAATCGATGAAACCACTTAGCATTATTGGCAGAACCGGCCTCGTCGGGCTGGGCGCCGGGTTGCTTTTCGGCATGGGCACGGTGACGGTGTCCCATGACGCCTTGGCGGCATGGGAACCCAAGAAGCCGGTCGAGTTCATCGTCATGGCCGGCAAGGGCGGGGGCGCCGATAAGGCGGTGCGGCTCATGCAGACCATCATCGCCAAGAATAAATTGTCATCGAAGCCGTTCATACCGATCAACAAGCCGGGCGGCACGGGCGCCGAAGCGCTGGTCCATGTCAAGAACGCTCGGGACCCGAACCACACCATCATGTTCACCTTGAACAGCTTCTACACCACGCCGCTTCGCCAACCGAAGATCAAGGTCGATATCTCGAAATTCACGCCGATCGGACGGATGGCCGAAGACACCTTCTTGTTGTGGGTGCACAAGGACTCCGGCATCAAGAACGTCAAACAGTTCGTCAAGGCGGCCAAGGCCAAGGGCAGTTCCTGGATCATGGCCGGCACCGGCAAGAA
>JAZFWG010000085.1:0-3964 GCA_036448135.1 Alphaproteobacteria bacterium | reverse complement strand
TTGCGTCGCGCACCTGGCCGATCACTTCGATCACCTCTCCCTCGGCGCGGCCCGAGCCCCCGGACACATGGGTCAGGTCCCAATCATGGTCCTCGATGACGGTCGGAAAGAAGGGACCTTCGGTCTGGCGGGCGGTCAGCGCGCAAGCGGCCCGGGCCGTCCGGCCGGCCGCCAGAACCGCCGTCCCCGCCGTCAGCCCGGCGAGCAGGCGGCGGCGCGAAAGATACCTCACCGGGCGGCGCTGGCAATCAAGCATTGGCATCACATCCGACATTTCCCAGAGTACCTTCGAATCCGCTCCGACCATACCCAATTCACACCGCCGGTCAACGGCGGAGCAAATAGGCACAACCATGACAATACCCCGCGGCGGCAAAGTCGGTGAGCGCATGCGCCATCACGCCTGGGGCGATCCCGACGATTCCTAAGTCGAGAACACGGTAATACCTTTGTTTGGCCCCCCTTTTGCCCAAGTCCGGGCAAGCTGAGGCCAAAATCCCCTGACCAGACTGCACTTCCACAACTCAGATATAGGGGAGTACGGAAACATGAACCCAGGAACCACCGCCGCCCAATGCCGCGCCGCGCGCCGCCGAGCCTTGTTCGGGGCCTGCCCATTCGATCCCTTCGGCGTCTTAACCCTGGCCCTGGCCCTGATGGTCGCATCGGCGGCCTTGGCCCAACCCGCCGGCAGAGCGGGCGGGACGATTACCACCAATGACCCGGCGTTCCGGGGCCTGATGATCAAGACCCACGAGCCCGGCCGTTATGTGCCGGCGCCGCTTCTCGCCACCGAGGTCAGTATCGAGGTCACCGGCCCGGTGGCAAGGACCAGGGTCCGTCAGCATTACTTCAACCCAACCAAGGGATGGATCGAGGGCGTCTATGTTTTTCCTCTTTCGGATAAGTCTGCGGTCGATGTCCTGCGCATGCGCATTGGCGATCGCATTGTCGAAGGCGTCATCAAGGAACGCGGGGAAGCGCGGCGTGTCTATGAACGCGCCAGGGCCAACGGCAGGCGCGCGGCGCTGCTTGAATCCCATCGCCCCAACGTCTTCATGGCCAACATCGCCAATATCGGGCCCAGCCAAAGCATCACCATAGAGATCGCCTATCAAAAGACCGTCCCGGTCCGCGACGGCGAGTTCCGGCTGCGTTTTCCCATGGTGGTGGGGCCGCGTTATTTCCCGAAGGGTGCAAGCGGCATCCTGCTGGCCGGCGGCAAAGCCGCCCATGGCACCGTCGACGGCACCGCCCGGGACATCAAGCACGTGACCTCGCCGGTGTTGCCGCCCGGGGAGGGCAAGATCAATCCCCTGACACTGGTGGTGCGCATCAATGGCGTGGCGGATCCTACGGCGGTCATGAGCCACCACCACCGGGTAACAAAATCCAGCGCCGAGGACGGGTCCCTCCAAGTGAAACTCGCCACGGGCCCGGTGCCCGCCGACCGGGATTTCGAATTGACTTGGCCGGCGTCCAGGAAAGCCTCCACGGCGGTACTCTTCACCGAGGAATGGCAAGGGCACCACTACGGGCTGGTCATGGTCGCGCCCCCGAGGGATGCCGCCCCCCACGTGATCGCCCAAGGCCGGGAGATCATCTTCGTCATCGACACGTCGGGATCCATGGCCGGCCGTTCCATCATCCAGGCCAAGTCCTCCCTCATATATGCGCTGGCTGGGCTCAAGCCGGCGGACCGGTTCAACGTCATCCAGTTCAACTCCCACACCGATGCGCTGTTCGACCGCGTGGTCCCTGCCACGCCACGGAATCGGCTGATGGCACGTGCCTATGTGAAATCCTTGAAGGCCGAGGGCGGGACCGAGATGCGTAGTGCCCTGTTCGCCGCCCTTAGCGGCGCCGTGAACCCTTCGCGGCTGCGCCAGGTCGTGTTCATAACCGACGGCGCGGTGGGGAATGAACGCCAACTGTTCGGCACCATCGCCCGGCGCCTGGGCGATGCGCGGCTGTTCACCGTGGGCATCGGGTCCGCCCCCAATCGCTATTTCATGCGCGCCGCGGCGCGGCGTGGGCGCGGCACCTTTACCTTCATCGGCTCGCCAGAGCAGGTCGAACCCCGCATGAAGATGCTTTGGCAGAAACTTTCAAAGCCGGTGATCACCCACCTCGCGGTGGCACCGGTGACGGAGAGCGCCATGGAGCTTTGGCCCGACCCGGTTCCCGATCTTTTCGCCGGCGCGCCGGTCTATGTAGCCGTCAGGTTCTTGGGCGCCCCCACCGACATCGCCGTTTCCGGTAAAAGCGCCGCCGGCTCCTGGCAGCGGCGGCTTTCATTTTCAAGTGCACCCAAGGGCAAAGGTATCGCCAAACTGTGGGCGCGGGAGAAGATCGCCAGCCTGCAGTCGCTTAGATACGAGGGCGTCGCGCCGGACGAGATTCGCAGGCAGACCATCGCCGTGGCGCTCGCCCACGGGCTGGTAACGCGTCATACCTCCTTAGTGGCAGTGGACAAAATCCAGGCGCGGGATACGGATGTTCCGCTGCGTAGGGAAAAGCTTCCCCACAACTTGCCCCATGGCTGGGTATACGACAAAGTCTTCGGTAAGGGAGCGGGCAATACCCGTTCCGTGCCGAGGAAGGCCCTGATGGACCGGGCCCGCCAGCAATTCCAGCTGGCCGGCGTCACCATGAAATCGAGCCCGGCAACGGCGGCGGCTGAACCGGGCCAGGGCTCAGGCAATTCCACGACCCTGCAACTTCCCCAGACAGCCACCCACCAGACCGTCTATCTGATCATTGGCGCACTCAGCCTGATGGCGGCGCTGTTTCTGTTGTGGCTGGGCCGCATGCGGAGGAAACATGGCTAAACCGGGGCCGCAACTCCGGCGTCTTGTCATCGCAATCCTGGTCGCTGCCGGGGTGGTCTTCACCGGCCAAGGGTTGTGGATTCCGGCCAAGGCCGTCCTCGCCCAACACCTCCTCGAGCGTGCCTGGCAGAGAACGCTCTCGGGACGGCCCAGGGTTGCTCCCTGGCCCTGGGCCGACACTTGGCCAGTGGCACGGCTTATCATCCGCGACCACGTGCTTGTGGTGCTGGCGGATTCCGGCGGCGAGGGGTTGGCCTTCGGGCCCACCCACGTGGCCGGGTCCGTGCCACCGGGCGGCGATGGGACCGTTGTCATTTCCGGCCACCGAGACACCCATTTCAGACGCCTCGGAACTCTCGGCCCCGGCGAAGTCATCATCCTTGAAACGGCAGACGGCGCGGTTCGCCGCTATCGGGTGACGGGTTCGGAAGTGCTGGACAATCCGGAATTGAAAATTCCTATGCCCGGATTAGACAATGCCCTCGCCTTGGTCACATGCTGGCCACTCAACGGAATCGATCCCGGCACCCGCAAACGCTTCGTCCTTCACGCACTTGCCATCGCGGCATCAGGTCGAATTTGAGTGAGCCCCGGGGCGCAGGAAAACCGGCAATTGGGCGGCGCCTGTCACCGTCCGCTGATAAGACAAGGGGTCGCCCATACATGACAATGCCCGATCAGTGGGTCACGACCCGCGTGTGACTGACCAGGGCGCCCGCACCCGAGGCGACGTGCAGGAGGTAGATGGGCGCCGCCTCGATCAATGCATCGACGTCCTTGCGCAGGTCCACCGCGACGCTGGGCATGGTGGTGGCGACCGTGCCGCCCCATTTCTCATGGTGCAATCTATGAACGTGCCCGCAGAGCAGTCGCAGGATTCGTGGATGGCGGCTGACCACCGCCGCTAGATCCCGGGCGTCTTCGGGGCGCCGGTACCCGCCCACATAGTGCCGGCCGATATCGAAAGGCGGGTGGTGGATGAAAAGAACCGTCGGCCTGTCGGGTTCCCGGGCCAGCGTCTCCTCCAGCCAGGCGAGGCGCCGTGCGCAGAACACGCCTTTGCGTTCTCCCGCGGCAACCGAATCGAGAGCCACCAGGCGAATCGGATGGTCTTCGACCGCGTAATGAAAAAA
>JAZFWG010000084.1:0-9541 GCA_036448135.1 Alphaproteobacteria bacterium | reverse complement strand
TGGCCGCCATGTCTTCGCCGCCGGGGATCGAGAGCGTGATGTCCACATCGCCGGGGGCGCCGTGGCGTGCGGCGATGGCGCCGATCTCGGCCTCGATCATGCGCCGGGGTGCCGGGTTGATGGCGGGCTCGCCGACTTTGACGCCAAGGCCGGGCCGGGTCACGGTGCCGACGCCGTCACCGGCATGGAAGCGTACGCCGGCGCCGGAAGCGGCCAATTCCACCCGCGCCATGATCAGGGCGCCGTGGGTGACGTCGGGATCGTCGCCGGCATCCTTGATGATGCCGGCTGAGGCGCCGCCTTGGTTCAGCTCCTTTTTGGCCAAGGCAAAGCTCGGACGTTCGCCCTTGGGCAGGGTGATGGTCACCGGGTCCGGGAACTCACCGCAGAGCACGGCCTCATAGGCGGCATGGACCGCGGCGGTGGCGCACGCCCCGGTGGTCCAACCCTTGCGCAATTGCCCTGGCGGCCGTCTCGACATATGTTGAGTGTAGCGGTGCCCGGAGCACCTTCGCGAGCATAAAAATGGACGATATTCCCCTCGACTTGCCGGGATTCGAACCCGGATCGGTATGGCTGGTGGGCGCCGGGCCCGGCGATCCCGGTTTGCTTTCGCTTCATGCGGTCAACGGCCTCCGCCAGGCCGACGTGGTGGTCTATGACGCCCTAGTCGGCGAAGCCATCCTTGATCTTGTCCGCAATCTCAATACCAAGGCCGGAATGGTCTATGCCGGCAAGCGCGGCGGCAGGCCGTCGGCGGACCAGATGGACATCTCGGAAAGCCTGATCTCCCTTGCCCGCGATGGCAAGCGGGTCCTTCGTCTCAAGGGCGGTGACCCGTTCATGTTCGGGCGCGGCGGCGAGGAGGCCCAGGCCCTGGCCGCGGCCGGTATCCCGTTCCGCCTGGTGCCCGGCATCACCGCCGGCATCGGCGGGCTCGCCTATGCCGGCATCCCCGCCACCCACCGCGACGTCAATTCCGCCGTTACCTTCCTCACCGGCCACCAGGCCGGCGGCGATATCCCCCAGGGGATGGCCCAGGAGATAGATTGGCAGGCGGTGGCCAAGGCCTCTCCGGTGCTGGTGATCTATATGGGGCTGAAACATTTGGACGCGATCTCGCGGCGTCTGATGGAAGCGGGACGCAATGGCACCGAGGCCGTGGCCATCATCTCCAAGGCATCATTGCCGGCACAGAAGGTCCTGGAAACCACCCTGGAAACCTGTGCCGCCGACGCCGCTGACGCCGCCATGGAGACGCCGGCCATCATCGTCGTAGGCCAGGCGGTGCGGCTGCGTCAAACCCTTGATTGGCTTGGCAAATGAAGCGGATCTTGCCATCGCCGCCGGGCTTGATCATCGCCGCGCCCAAAAGCGCCAGCGGCAAGACCGTCATCACCCTTGGCCTGTTGCGCCATCTTTGCCGGTCCGGCACCCATGTGGCGTCCTTCAAGGCCGGGCCCGATTATATCGATCCCGCCTTCCATCGTGCCGCCAGCGGCCGGGCCTGCATCAATCTTGACGGCTGGGCGATGCGCCCGGCGACGATCCGCCGCCTGATCGCGGGGCTCGGCAGCGATGCGGAGCTCATCATCGGCGAAGGGGTCATGGGGCTGTTCGACGGCGCCGCGGTCGCAGACGGCGAGGATGGCTCCACCGCCGCCCTTGCCGCCATGACCGGCTGGCCCGTGGTGCTGGTGATGGATGTGAAGGGCCAGGGCGCTACCGCCGCCGCCGTGCTTCAGGGCCTGGCGCGATTCCGCACCGATGTGGCGGTCACCGGCGTCATCTTCAATCGGGTCGGGAGCCAAACCCACGAAATTTTGCTGCGTGACGCCTGTGCCCGCGCAACGCCGGAGATCGCCGTCCTCGGCGCCATCCCGGCCGACCCGGCACTCAGGCTTCAATCCCGCCATCTCGGCCTGGTCCAGGCCCGCGAGATCACCGGCCTCGACCAATCCTTTGAGCGCGCCGCCGATGCCATCGCCCGCCATGTGGATATCGACCAGCTCTGCGGCCTCGCCCGGCCCGCCAGCTTCAAGGCGGCGGATGAGCGCTCCGACACCGCTGCGGTGACGCTTGCGCCGCTGGGCCAGCGTATCGCCGTCGCCGCCGACGATGCCTTCGCCTTCGCCTATCCGGCGCTGCTGACAAGCTGGCGCGAGGCTGGCGCCGAGGTTCGGCCATTTTCGCCCCTGGCCGACGAGGCCCCCGCGAACGACGCCGATGCGGTCTATCTCCCCGGCGGCTATCCCGAGCTTTACGGCGCGCGCATCGAAAACAATGGCGGTTTTCTCGGTGGGTTGCGGGCCGCTGCCGCCAGGGGCGCTGTGGTGTTCGGCGAATGCGGCGGCTATATGGTACTGGGCCGCGCCATCACCGATGAGTTGGGCGAGACCCATGACATGGCCGGATTGCTGCCGCTGGAGGCGAGCTTCAACCAAAAGCGCCTCCATCTCGGCTACCGCGAGGTTACACTCGCCGCCGATGCCGGGCCACTCGGCGCCCAGGGCACAGGCTTCCGCGGCCATGAATTTCACTATGCCAGGACGGTGAACGAGGGGCCGGGGGAGAGCCTGTTCGCGGCCCAGAACGCCGCCGGCGAACGGCTCGGCCCCGCAGGAATGCGCCAGGGTTCGGTGTTGGGGTCCTTCATTCATTTGATTGACCGCGTGGATGTGCGACAATCTCCCAGCCGTGGATGAGATACGCCAGAAAAGCAAGGCACCGAGCGAGGCAGCCGATGACCAGGCGCCGTTCTGGAAACGCAAGTCCCTCGCCGAGATGACTCCTGAGGAGTGGGAATCGCTATGCGACGGCTGCGGCCGCTGTTGTCTCTTGAAGCTCGAAGACGCCGACAACGGTGACGTGTCCTACACCGATGTCGCCTGCCGCCTGCTGGACCATGACACCTGCCGCTGCACGCGTTATTCCGAGCGCGGCAAGCTGGTGCCCGACTGCATCCATCTCCGCCCCGATTTGGTGACGAAATACTCCTGGCTGCCGTCGAGCTGCGCCTACCGGCTGATCGCCGAGGGCCGCGATCTTAACTGGTGGCACCATCTGGTCTCGGGCGACCGCAACACCGTGCACGAGGCGGGAATTTCGGTGCGTGGCCGTGTCATCCCCGAGGACGAGGCCGACAATCTCGAGCACCATCTGGTGCTGTGGCCCGAGTAAAGGGGAAAGCGATGACGGAACAGCCGCTTGCCGCCGCCGAGAGCGAACCCCACGGGGTCTATGCCGCGGCATTGACGCCGGTGGATGACGATCTTGCCCCCGACTGCGCCCGCCTGGTCCGCCATTGCCGCTGGCTTCTGGACAATGGTTGCAACGGGCTGGCCGTGCTCGGCACCACCGGTGAGGCCAATTCCTTTTCCGTCGACGAACGGCTTCAAATCCTCGACGCCCTGGGTGAGGCGGGGTTTACCGGCGCGGAGCTGATCCCCGGCACCGGATGCTGCGCGCTTCCCGACAGCGTGCGCCTGACCCGGCGCGCGATCGAGATCGGCGCCGCCGGGGTTCTGATGTTGCCGCCGTTCTATATCAAGAATGTCAGCGACGACGGCCTGTTCGCGTCCTACGCCGAGATTATCGAACGCGTCGGCGACGATCGCCTCAGGGTCTATCTCTATCACTTCCCCCAGATGTCGGCGACACCCTTGAGCCATGGCTTGATCGAACGGCTACTCAAGGCCTACCCCTTGACCGTGGCCGGCATCAAGGACAGCTCCGGCGACCTCGACAACATGACGGCAATGGCGCGGAACTTTCCCGCCCTACGGGTGTTTTCCGGCACCGAACGGTTCCTGGCGCCGATGCTCAAGGCCGGCGGCGTCGGGTGCATCTCTGCCGGCGCCAATGTCTTGAGCACACCCACCGGACGGCTTTATGATCAGTGGCGCGGGGAAACCGATGAGGCGGAAATCGACCGCATGCAGGAAGAGGTGACGAGATTGCGCCTCATGCTCGAGGGCTTTCCCATGATCGCGGCGATGAAGGCGATGGTTGCGCGCCACACCGGCGATGACGCCTGGGCCAATGTGCGCCCGCCCCTGGTCAAGCTCGCCCCCGGTGTGGTCTCCAATCTGCTGAAAACCGTCGACCAGGCCGGCCTAGTGTTGCCATGACCAAGAAAACCGTTCGCACCGGCACCGGTTCCAAGGTGCGGCTTGATCTCGATGGCTTCGAGGTGGTTTTGCTGGCCCGCCGCCATCGCCGGGCGCGGCATATCTCGCTCCGCATCGACCCGGCGGCGGATGACGGCGCGGTGTTGGTCCTGCCCTGGAATGTGCCCCTTGACGAAGGGCTGAATTTCGCCCGCAGCAAGGCGCGCTGGCTGCGCCGGTCGTTGGCGGCGCTGCCGCCGCGAATTCCCTTCATCGATGGCGCCCGCATCCCGGTTCTCGGCAACGAACACGTGATCCGCCATCATCCGAGCTTCGGTCCGGCGATATGGAGCGAGGCCACGGTGATCCATGTCGGCGGCGACAGCGACCCCATACGGGTCGGAGACCGGGTCAAACGCTGGCTGCGCGAGCTGGCGCGGCGCGAGATCACCCGCAAGGTCGAGGGCAAGGCGAAACAGATCGATCGCCCGTATGGGCGGATCACCATCCGTGATGCCCGCACCCGCTGGGGCAGTTGCACCGAGGACGGCAACCTGGCCTTCAGCTGGCGGCTGATCCTGGCGCCGGAGCGGGTGCTGGATTACGTGGTCGGCCACGAGGTCGCCCACTTGAAGGAACTCAACCACGGCCCCCGCTTCCGCGAGGTCGAACGTTTTCTGGTTCCCGATAACGACACCGCCAACCGTTGGCTCAACCGCGAGGGCAACGCCCTGTTGCGTTACGGCTGAGGTTTCAGCTGAGCCGCGGCCTGGTTGTTCCCGGCGCCACGGGCGCCGGCTCAGACGTCGAGATTTGCGACCTCCAGGGCATGCCTCTGGATGAATTCGCGGCGGGGTTCGACCACATCGCCCATCAGGGTGGAGAAAATATCCTCGGATTCGTCGGCGTGGCTGATCTTGACCTGCAACAGGGTGCGCATGTCCGGGTCCAAGGTGGTTTCCCACAACTGGTCGGGATTCATTTCCCCCAGGCCCTTGTAGCGCTGCACCTGGATGCCCTTGCGCCCCAGCGCCATCACCGATTCGACCAGACCGGTGGGTCCGGTGATGACGATCTCGGCATCCTTGCGCTTTAGGATGGCGTGGCGCTGGAACGTCTTCTGCAATATCTCCGCCATCTCGTCGAGATGCTTGGCCTCGGGACTGAGGATGACCTTGGCGACGATCTGGAGCCTTTCGGTGACGCCCCGGAGCGTGCGCTGAAACACCATGTCGCCGTTGTCGTCAACTTCCCCGGACCAACCGCGTTCGAACTCCAGCGCCATGGCGTCGAGCCTTCTCGCGATATAGACGGCGGCATCTTTGAGTTGGGCCTTGTCGGCATAGAGATCCTGGTTGAAGGCGCCGAGGATCGCCGCTTGTTCGACCACGGCGAGGTTCCCTGCCCACCGGGACAGGGGCGCCAACAGGGTGCGCGCGGTGCGCGCCTCTTCGACCAGGGCGCGCAAATCCCCGCCCGCCGACTGGCTGCCGTCGTCATGGACCAGCACCGCGTCATCGAGGCCGGCCTCGATGAGATAATCCTCTAGCTCACGGTCGTCCTTGCGGTAGACCTCGGACGAGCCGCGCTTGGCGCGGTAAAGCGGCGGCTGGGCGATGTACAGATAGCCGCGTTCGATGATCTCGCGCATTTGGCGGTAGAAGAAGGTCAGGAGCAGGGTGCGGATGTGGCTGCCGTCGACATCGGCATCGGTCATGATGATGACCTTGTGGTAGCGGATCTTGTCGATATTGAAGTCCTCGCTGCCGATGCCGGTGCCAAGGGCGGTGATCAGGGTTCCGATCTCGGCCGAGGACAGCATCTTGTCGAAGCGGGCGCGCTCGACATTGAGGATCTTGCCCCGAAGCGGCAGGATGGCCTGGAACTTGCGGACGCGCCCCTGTTTGGCGCTGCCGCCGGCGGAATCACCCTCGACGAGGAAAAGTTCAGCCTCGGCGGGGTCCCGGGTCTGGCAATCGGCGAGCTTGCCGGGCAGGGATGAAATGTCGAGCACCCCCTTGCGGCGGGTCAGTTCCCGCGCCTTGCGCGCCGCATCGCGGGCGGCCGCGGCCTCGAACGCCTTGGCGATGATGGTGCGGGCATCGGAGGGATGCTCCTCGAACCACTGGCCGAGGCGATCGCCCAAGATTCCTTCCACCACCGGGCGTACCTCCGAGGACACCAGCTTGTCCTTGGTCTGGGACGAGAATTTGGGATCGGGCACCTTGATCGAGAGCACGCAGGTCAGGCCTTCCCGGGCATCGTCCCCGGACAATGCCACCCTATCCTTGCGGGCAATGCCGCTTTTGTTGGCGTAGGAATTGACGGTTCGCGTCAGCGCCGCCCGGAACCCGGCGAGGTGAGAGCCGCCGTCGCGCTGGGGAATGTTGTTGGTGAAGCACAGGATGGTCTCGTGATAGCTGTCGGTCCATTCCATGGCGGCCTCGACCATGATGTCGTCGCGGGTGTCACTGATGTTGATGGGCGGCATGTGCAACGGCGTCTTGGAACGGTCGAGATACTTGGCGAAGGCTTCGAGACCGCCATCGTAATGCATCTCCACCGTCTGGGGCTCCATCTCGCGGCTATCGGTCAATTTCAGGAACAGCCCGGAATTGAGGAAGGCGAGCTCGCGCAGACGGTGTTCCAGGGTCGCGAAATCGAAATGGATATCGGAAAAGGTCTTTGTCGAGGCCAGGAAGGTGACCTCGGTGCCGGTCCTGGGTTCATCGCCGTCGGGAGGGGCGTCGCCCACCACTTCCAGGGGCGCTTCGGGCTCACCAAGGTGAAACCGCATGAAATATTCCTTGCCGCCCCGCCACACGCGCAGTTCCAGGGTCTCGGACAAGGCGTTGACCACCGAGACGCCGACCCCATGGAGGCCGCCGGACACCTTATAGGAGTTCTGGTCGAATTTGCCGCCGGCATGGAGCTGGGTCATGATCACCTGGGCGGCGGAGACGTTCTCCTCGTCATGAATCTCGACCGGCACGCCACGGCCGTTGTCGGTGATGGTGACGGTGCCGTCGACGTTGAGAACCACTTCGACACGGGTACAGAAGCCCGCCATGGCCTCATCGATGGCGTTGTCCACCACTTCGTAGATCATGCGGTGAAGGCCGGAGCCGTCGTCGGTGTCGCCGATATACATGCCGGGGCGCTTGCGCACGGCATCGAGACCGCGCAGCACCTTGATGGATCCGGCGCCGTAGCTTTCCGTTTCAGAAGCGGGTGTCTTGGATTCCTTGCTCATGGCTAACCTGAAAGTCTGATGGACATTTCCGGGGCCGTTCCCCGGGCGGGATCAACGGTGGCGTCGGCGACATGGAAGTACCGGGCGCCATCGCCAAGGGCGGTGAACAGGCCCATATCGGTGCCGGTGAACCAGGCCTGGGCGCCGAGGGCGGAGATCTCCTCGAACATGGCGGCGCGGTGGCTGGCGTCGAGATGGGCGACGACCTCGTCGAGCAGAAGCAATGGCATGGCCCCGCGCAATTCCGCCTGCAACCGGGCATTGGCCAGCACCATGGCGATCAACAGCGATTTCTGTTCGCCAGTCGAACACATGGGCGCCGGCATATCGCGGGCCACATGATGGACGGCAAGGTCGCTTTTGTGGGGCCCAATGCCGGCGCCGCCGGTGGCGGCGTCGTTGGTGCGCCCGCCGGCGAGGGCGGCACGCAACTTGTCCTCGGCGGCAAGCGCCGGCCCTTGGTCGAGCCATGTTTCCACCGCGCCCTCGATTTCTAGCCCGGCGGCGGGAAACGGACCGATGCCACGGGCGCAGGCCGCGGTCATGCGCCCCGCGGTCTCGCGCCGTGCCGCCGAGATGGCGACGGCGGTGGTTGACATGGTCTCCTCCAGCGCTGCGAGCCAGGCCGCATCATTCGCGCCTCCCTTCAACAGGCGGTTGCGTTCGCGCATGGCGCGCTCATAGGCCGAGAGCCGGCTGGCATGGGCGGGATCGAGGCCGAACACCAGGCGGTCGAGGAATCGCCGCCGGCCCCCGGGCGAGCCGGTGAATACCCGGTCCATGCTCGGCGTCAACCATAGAATGCTGATGACATCGCTCAGGGCCTGGGGACCCCGTGCGGTGCGGCCGTCGATGCGGACGATTCGCCTGTTGGCGCGCCTAGCCGGCGCGTTGTCTCCATCCCTGGCCCCGGCCCCGTGGCCGTCCTCGCCGGCGCGGGCGGTGCCAATCTTGACCGGACCGTCCGGGGTTTCCACCGTCGCCGCCACCGTCCAGGGGCCGGCGCCGTCACGGCGGTCGATCTCGGCGAGCCTGGCGCCGCGCAGGCCACGGCCCGGGGCGAGATAGGACAGGGCCTCGAGGATGTTGGTCTTGCCGGCGCCATTGGGCCCCGCCAGCACCACCGAGCGGCCATCGCTCCGCAATTCCAGGGTTTCGTAACAGCGAAAGTCGCGGAGACCGAGCCGGGTCACCGCGAGATGCGGCGAGGCGGCGGAAATGGCGTCTTGGCCAGGGATATCTCGGTCAGGGACGGCTTGGCCGGAAACGACTCGCTGGGGAGTGATCAGCTTCCAGGCCCTCACACGCGCATGGGCATGAGCACATAAAGCGCGCCGGTATCGGCGACATCGGTGACCACGGTCGGCGATGCGGCGTCGGCGAGAGAGAATTGCACGTGCCCGCCCTCGATTTGCTGGGTGATATCGAGCAGATACCGGGAATTGAAGCCGATCTCCAACGGCTCGGCATCGAAACCGACCTCGATTTCCTCGACCGCGCTGCCATTGTCGAGACTGGTGGCGGACAGTGTCAGGTTGTTCTTGTTCAAGGCCAGTTTGACGGCCCGCGACTTTTCCGTGGAGATCGTCGACACCCGGTCCACCGCCGCGGCGAACTGCTTGCAATCGACATCCAGGGTCTTGTCGTTGCCCGAAGGAATGACCCGCTCGTAATCGGGGAAGGTGCCGTCGATCAGCTTCGAATTGAGAACGATGCCATCAAAGGCGAAACGAATCTTGGTGTCGGACAGCGCGATGTCGATGCTGTCTTCGCTGTCCTCGAGAAGCTTGCGGAGTTCCTGGATCGTCTTGCGCGGCACGATGACCCCGGGAATATCCGCGGCGCCGCCGGGTAGGGGGATCTGAAAGCGGGCGAGACGGTGGCCGTCGGTGGCAACCGCCCGCAGGATCTCGCTGCCGTTCTGTTCCACCGCATGAAGATAGATGCCGTTGAGGTAATAACGGGTCTCTTCGGTGGAGATGGCGAAACGGGTGTGATCGACCAATCCCTTGAGTTCCGTCGCCGTGAGGGAGAAATTGTGCGGCTGGGACTCCTCGTCGGTGGCGGGATAGTCGGACGCCGGCAGACAGGCCAGGGTGAAGGTCGAACGTCCCGAACGCAGCGTGAGTTTGCCGTCGTCGTCGCTTTCAAGCTCCACCTGGGTGCCGTCGGGCAATTT
>JAZFWG010000083.1:0-2754 GCA_036448135.1 Alphaproteobacteria bacterium | reverse complement strand
ACCAGCCGGTCATATTGGGTGGTGACCTGGAAATGGATGTGGGGCGGGCGCCACCAGCCTTCGGTGGAGGTGGGGTAGGGGCCGGGCTTGGTGGTGCGGAGACGGTAGCCGCCGTCGGTGCCGGTGGTCTGCACCCCCCAGCCGGTGAAGTTGGGGTCCAAGGCCGCCGGGTTGAGATCACTGGGATGGGGATAACGCCCACGGGGGTCCGCGTGCCAGACTTCGACCTGGGCGCCGGCAATGGCCACGCCGGTAAGGTCCACCACCTTGCCGCTGAGATAGAGCAGTTGGCCCTTGACCGGATCGCCGCCCTTGCGCGAGGTGACGAAATCATCGCCCCGGTCCTCGGGCTTTCCCACCGGATACATCGGGCCGATCTCCTCGGAAGGGGTGCGGGGGAGGAAGCGGGCCTCCTCGGCCATTTTTTCCTGTTGCCGTTGCTGAGAAACCTTATCGGTCATGGGCCATCTCCTTGATACGTCCCCATCACACATCCCTTGGACCGGTCTCATCGCCCGGCTCGGTCAGCATCTTGGGCTTGTCCCCGGTGCCGAAGCGGTAGAGCGAATAGATCGTCAGGGCGAAGAAGAACATCGTGATCGGCCGTTGCAGCAGTTCCACCGGGTTGTCGCCGAACAGCACCATGGTCTGGCGCAGCGCATCCTCGGTCATGGGGCCCAGAATAAAGGCGATGATGAAGGCGACGATGGAGTAGTCCAGCTTGCGCAGGATGTAACCCAGCAGGGCGAAGACCACCATCAGGCCCACGGCGAACATGGACTGGGTGGTGACGTAGGCACCGCAGAAGCACATCAGCACGATGGTGGGGAGGACAAACTGCTTGGGCAGGCTGATGACATAGGAGAAGAAGCGAAGTCCGGCCTGGCCGATGAAGAGATTGACGAAATTCGCCACCAGCATGGCCCCGAAGATGCCGTAAATGGTGGCGCCATGCTGCTGGAAGATCAACGGCCCGGGGGTCAGGCCGTGGATGATGAAGGCGCCCAACAGGACCGCCGCCGACAGATTTCCCGGAATACCCAGCGCCAGGGTCGGGATCAGATTGGCGCCGACGGTGGCGCTGTTGGCGGCCTCGGCGGCGGCAACGCCCTCGAGCTTGCCCTTGCCGAACTCCTCCGGCGTATCCGATGCCCGCTTGGCGGCGCCGTAGCCGAGGAACCCCGCCAGCGTCGAGCCCAGGCCAGGAATGGCGCCGATGACGGTGCCGATGACGCTGGAGCGCACCGTGGTGCGCAAACAGCTTTTGCACTCGGCCCAGGTCACCACGCGGTCATCGCGCGATGCCTGCTTGGAAAAGGCGTCGATGTTGCTTATGCCACCCTTGGCGCGCTCGCGAATGCCGATCTCGATCTGAATCAGGATTTCCGACAGGGCCAGCACCCCGATGATCAGCGCCAACAGTGGGATACCGTCCTCGAGATCGATCTGGCCGAAGGTCAGGCGTGGGGTCGAAGCCTCGGAATCGAGCCCGACGGTGGAGAGGAAGATGCCGAAGATGGCGGCGATGATCCCCTTGGTCATGGAATTGCCCACCAGCGCGGCGATGAAGGTGAGCGCGAACAGCAACAGCGCGAACAGCTCCGAAGACCCCATCTTCAGGGCCAACAGGGCGAAGGGCGCGGCCACCAGAATCAACACGATATCGGAGAAGGTGTCGCCGAACACCGAGGAATAAAGCGCCATCTTGAGGGCTTTCTGGCCCTGGCCCTTCTGGGTCAGGGGATAGCCGTCGAAGGTGGTGGCGATGGCTTCGGCGGCGCCGGGGATGTTGATCAGCACCGCCGAGATGGCGCCGCCGTAATTGGCGCCCTTGTTGATGCCGACGAGGAAGGCGATCGCCGTCAAGGGCGTGAGGAAGAAGGTCAGCGGCACCGCGATGGCGATGGCCATGGGGCCATTCAGTCCCGGAATCGCCCCCACCACGATGCCGACGAACACGCCAAGGGTGATGAAGGCGAGGTTCACCAATGTGAACGCCTGGGTCAGACCTTGAAGTACCACATCCATCAAAACACACCCTCGGGCAGGGGGAACTTAAGGAGTTTCCAGAAGAACAGCCACAACAACACCGGCGCGCCGAGCGCGAGCACCGCGATCGGCAGTGGCCGGCGTTCGCCCATCATGATCATGAACAACGCGACCATGACCGGCCCACCGGCAAGAATGCCGAAATAGTAAAGCAGAGCATAAGTCACGATCAGAATCGCTAAGGTGATGCCGAGGAAAGACCAGCCCTGACGCCCAATCGGCGCCGCATCGTCGGTGGCGGGTTTGGTGAAGAAGGCCTGGCGCACGGCAAAATAGGCGGCCAAGGCGGTAAAGGCGATGGCCCCGATATAGGGGAAGTCCTGGGCCCGGAGCCCATAATCGCCTTTCTCATGGCCCGGCACCCATATGGGGATGATGACGAAAATCACGGCCAAACCGAAGGCCGTGATGATCGTTGCCGAGATGATGTCGGCTCGTCTCATGGGAAAATCTCTGGTTGATGCGGCAATGGGTGGGCCGCGCGGGGGCTCTGCCCGCGCGGCCGCCACTTAGACCCGCTCTAGCCTACTTGGAGTGTTCGCGGATCAGCTGTTTATAATCCTTTTCCAACTGCAGCATGTATTTGGGCAACTCTTTTTGACTGCGGGTGTCCATGCGCATCCGGAGGTTCGTGCTGAACAGCTTGATGATGGCCGGATCCTTGCGCGCATTCATCAGGGCCTTGGTCAGGATCTTGCGCCTCTC
>JAZFWG010000082.1:0-7221 GCA_036448135.1 Alphaproteobacteria bacterium | reverse complement strand
CTTCCGAACGGCGCGGCCTTTACCGCCGCCGCCGCCGCGTCCACGCCCTGATGCGGCGAAATCCGGACAGCAGTGCCACCAGCACCAGGGGAACGCCCCAGAATACCCAGGGGTCGTAAAAGATGTCGGACAGTTGCTCGATCATGGCGCGCTCAGTCCGCCGGCCGGCGTCGTAATCGCGGGGTGAACGCCCCGACGCGGCGCCGGTAACGGACGTAGTCGTCGCCGAAGATCCGGATCAGGCGCCGTTCCTCGTAATAGCCGCCGCACAACATGTAGGCCAGGTACATGGCGGTATAGATGATATTGTTCAGCGACGGTCCGCTGGTCAGCAGGAAAAGCAGCCCGGCGGCCAGCATGGGATGGCGCACCCAGCCATAGATCCCGTCCACCACCAGGCGGTGAGTGCCGAACAACTCGAGTTCCGGTGTTTTGGGACGGCGGCCGATGATCGAGAGAACACCATGCCCCGCCTGCTTGATCCCGAGAAACTCGAGGTAGTCGCTTTGCAGGAAGGCGATGTACATCAGGGCGATGGAACCGAGATGAATGACGGTGACGGCCTGCCATAGCCAGCCGGGATAGACCACCAGCCACACGTCATTGTCGGTGTTCCTTGCCCAGTGCAGGGACGCGACGCCGTAATACAGCGCCAGGTAACTGAGCGCGCAGTAGACCAGGCGCCAGAAATGGTCGACGAAAAAGGGGCCGGTCCAGCGAGCCAGGGCATTCTTGAACGGCTCCTGGGCGCCGACGGAATGGAGCAGGCCGAAGGTGCCGAACGCGGCAAGCGACGGCCAGTAATCGGCGAACAGCGAGGCGACCGTCATCCGCTAAAATAGGCGTCCCCGGCACGCAACCCCGGCTCTACTTCCGTCGGGACTGGTAGGATGCAATGGCCGCCTTGAGATCGTCGTATTCCTCGCACCCGAATAAGCAGGCGGAATCGAGAACCTTAAGGCGCTCCTTGGCCTTCTGCGGTTGTCCGGTCTGGAGATAAAGCTCGCCGAGATATTCGTTGGCGCCGCGATGGTCCGGTTCGATCGCAAGGGCTTTCTTATATGCGGCAAGCGCCTGGTCGAACCGGGTGAGCTTGCGGTGGCTGAACCCGATGTAATTCCACGCATTGGCATTGCGCGGGTTGGCACTGACCACTTTCTGCAGCAGCGAGATCGCCCGTTCGTAGTCGCCGGCCTTTACTGCCTTGACCCCGAGGTCGTAGCCGGTTGGGGACGGCGGCCTAGAAGGACTGGGCGAGCCGGCCGCGAAGGCCGCCGCCGCCATGGAAACGGTCAGAATGATGGCCAAAACCGATCTCATGATCATGATTCCCTCCTTCGTCTCGCTCCCGCAAGGGCGGCCATTGCGCTCGTCGCCGAAACACGGGAGCAATGATTACCGGTCACTTCATTAGGCGCCCGGAAGGGCCTGTCGGTTATCGAAACCAGGATTCCCCGCATTTCGCGGTTTTCTCTCAGTCTAAACTGACGGCATGATTGATGCCATCCGTTTCCTACTCTCTCGGGTCTCTGCCCGCCTGAAGATGCGCGTCGATCTTCATGCCGAAAACCTGATGCTTCGGCATCAATTCGAGGTATTGCGTCGGTGTGTACCTAAGCGCGTTGGCGCCACGAAGATCGACCGGTTGATATTCGGACCCGCCGAATGGCCCTACTGGCCGTGGGTATGGAAAAGAAGTGCTTCGCGTATCCTTCACATGTCCGTTTATGGACAACAACGGGCCTTCCTTATGGGGCGTGATAGAACACCGGCTAGTCCACTGTCACGATGAACTGCTTTTCGGTCTTTGACTCCGGGTCGAACTCCGAACGACCCGTGAAATTTATGTGCTTGCCATAGGTGTGGAGTGACAGGCTCACTTTGTTTGTCTGGTTCCAGACGGTGTGGATGTCCTCCGGCAGGACACAGGAAACTTGACCCGGCCCCATCGTGCTCTCTGAATGGCGTTCGAGTTCTGCGTAACCGGGCCTGGAGCCGTCATCAATACGCCGCCACCAGGTTTCCCGCTCTTCGCCTTCGACCACGACAACGACACCCCAGGTTTTATGATTGTGCGGCGGCGTGCCGCGATCCGGAAGCCACGCGAGCATGAACACGGCATTGCCGTGGTCTTCCTCTTCGTGCAGCAGATGGAAGGCGAACCCCTGCTCCTCATCGCATTGGTAGAACTCGTCTTTAATCAGACCCGGTGTCTCTGCGAACTTTTGTGCCAGTGACGCGACACGTTGCACGATTTTTTCATCGTCGGTTTCTTCGCGGCCGATCCTGCGCAGGTCTTCAACGTACTGAATAAGGCCGTAGACTGGGTCAGACATCGATCACGCCCCCAGAATGAACTTCAGGATACTCTTACAATTGAATAAGGCGGAGGTGTGATCAAAACCCCGTGATTGAGTTATGGAATCATGATGACGCCGCCGTTGCACGCCACCGACTGGCCGGTCATGTAGGCGGCGTCAGCGCTGAGCAGGAAGGCGACGACGCCGGCGATGTCCTCGGGTTGGCCGATGCGCCCCATGGGGTTTTTCGCGCCCCGGCTCAACAGTTCCTCCAGGTTGGTCGCCTCCAGCGGCTGGGCGGTCTCAGACACCCCGGGGATGACGCAATTGACGCGGATGCCGAGTGACGCCCATTCCAGCGCCAGGGTCTTGGTCAGCGACACGATGCCGGCCTTCGACGCCGCATAGTGCGCGCCCTTGACCGCGCCCTGCAACGCCCGGCCCGAGGCGATGTTGACGATGGCGCCGCGCCCGGCGTCGGCCATGGCGCCGGCGAAGGCGCGGGAACACAGGAACGTCCCGGTCAGGTTGACGCGAAGGGTGCGCTCCCACATCTCGAGCTCGCAGTCGAGCACCAGGGAGCGGGGATGGATGCCGGCATTGTTGACCACCGCATATGGCGCGCCCCACCGGTCCATCACCGCCGCCGCGGCGGCGGTGATGTTGTCGGCGTCACCCATGTCGCAGCGGAAGAACTCGGCCTCGGCGCCGCCATCGCGGCAAAGATCGGCGGTCTCCGCACCTTCGTCCTCGATCACGTCCCAGCAGGCGACGCGCGCGCCACCGGCGGCGAGGCGCCGGGCGATGGCGCGGCCGAAGCCCCTGGACGCGCCGGTGACGATGGCGACATCGCCGGGCTTGATGCCGTCACGGACAATGGCTTCGCTTTCGATGGCTTCTGTCATGGCGTGGGATCCTCCCTCTATTATTTGCGGCTTGTTCTGGGGCCCGACTTTAGCACAGGGGCCCGGGGACGGCGCAATCGTGGCGGTTGCCCCAAGTGATGGCGCCCCCTAGGATACGGGCCAAATCATCGGGGCAAGAGGGGGATTTCCACATGCAATACCGCACCTTGGGCAGCGAAAAGCTGCGGGTCTCGGCGGTCGGGTTGGGTTGCCGCAATCTTTCGGACCGCTATGGCCGCGACAATGACGCCGCCGCCATCGCCGTGTTTCACCGCGCCATCGATCTCGGCGTCACCCTGATGGATACGGCGGATATGTACGCCACGGGCGACAACGAAGAACTCCTGGCGCTGGCGCTCAAGGGCAAGCGCGACCAGGTGGTGCTGGCGTCCAAGTTCGGCATCACCCGGGGCGTGCCCGACCATGAGGGGCGCCCGGTGGACGGGCGGCCTGAATATGTGCGCACCGCCTGCGAACGGTCCTTGAAGCGACTCAAAGTCGAGACCATCGATCTTTATTATGTCCACCGCGTCGACCCCGCAGTGCTGATCGAGGACACCGTCGGCGCCATGGTGGAGCTCAAGAATGAAGGCAAGATCCGCTATATCGGCCTGTCCGAGGCTGGGGCGGACACCCTGCGCCGTGCCAACGCGGTGCACCCCATCACCGCGCTGCAAAGCGAATATTCGCTATGGACCCGCGATTACGAGAAGGACCAGATCCCGGCCTGCCGCGAGCTCGGCATCGGCTTCGTCGCCTACTACCCCATGGGCCAGGGGTTTCTGTCGGGGACGATGACGCAACTTAACGACTTGGCGCCCGAGGACCGGCGCCGCCGGCTGCCGCGCTTCACCGACGAGAATATCAGTAGCAATATCCAGCTGCTGGAAGCGCTGGGAGCCGTCGCCGAGGACAAGGGCTGCACCCTGTCGCAACTGGCGCTGGCCTGGATCCTGGCCCAGGGCGACCACTTCATCCCCATCCCCGGGACCTCCAGCCTCAATCATCTGGAAGAAAATGTCGCCGCCGCCGATGTCGAGTTGACGGAAGACGACCTGGCCAGGATTAACGAGATCATCCCGCCCGACGGCGCCGTCGCCGGCGACCGGCTTCCCGGCTCGCGCCTGTCGGAGCTTAATATCTAGAGGATTTGCGCCGCCGTGGGCGGTCGAACCTAACCAGCGGCATTCCTGAGATCGATGATCTCGATCACATTGCGGTCGGGGTCGTGGAAATAGGCGCTGCGGCCCTGGAAGGTGCCGCTGTCGCGGTCCTCTTCCTTGAAGACCTCGACGCCCTTTTCGGCAAGTTCCTGTTTGGCCCTGTCATATTCATCCGCATCGACCATGAAGGCGGTGTGGATGTCGTGCTCGTTGCCCGGGTTGGGGTCGATGGGCTTTTCGCTCAAGGTCAGGACGAAGAAGGTGTCATGTTCACCCCGGGCGCGGACGAACACCATATGCGCGTTGCGCCGCACCGGCTCCATATCAAGGATTTCGGTATAGAATTTCTCGGAAACGTCCAGGTCCTTGACCGGGATAGTGAAATGGACGAGCCCCTTGGTGGTGATCATGGTTTTTCTTTCCTCACTGATAAAGTCATCCAACGGTGTTGGGCCATTCTAGCCCAAGGCCGGGGCCGGTCAAACGGGCAAAACCGGCGGTAGATGCTATCCTTGGGACCATGATGTAACCTGTAAGGTTGAAACGAGCCCGAATACACCGGAGGAATATAATGAATATGGCGAAAATGCCTGTGGTCCTGGCGGCCGTGGCGGCCCTGGGGATTTTGGCCCTGGCGGCGCCCGGTGCCGCCGCCTTTGGTCTTCTCGACATCATTTCCGCGCCCAAGACCCTGTTCGACCGCGCCATCGAGGCCCGCAGCACATCCGATATCGTCGAGGACAACAAGATCGTGCTGGCGGTCAACGGCATCATGGCCGACCTCGGCACCATCAAGGCCTCGACCGAGATCTATGAGCAACGCCTGCTGATTACCGGCATGTTCGACGACAAGAAGCTTTACGACAAATTCCTCGCCGAGGTGAAGAAGGTCAAGGGCGTCAAGAAGCTCTACTGGCACGTGGTCCATATGAGCAAAGAGGACCAGGAAAAAAACAAGGAGAAGCTCATCGACTGGGGCGACGCCCTGGTTCTCGACACCAAGGTCGGGCTCAAGCTGGTCGGCACCGGCGATGTCGCCGATGTCAATTACCGCGTCGCCGCCGATGCCCAAAGCACGGTCTATCTGATTGGCCGGGCGCGCTCGCAAGCGGAAATGAAGCTGGCGGTGAAGGTCGCCCGAGGTGCCGAGGGGGTGAAAAAGCTGATCAATTACGTCGAGGTCCGGCCTTAGGATTGGTCCCGCGCCGGCCTGTCATTGGCGAAATCGGGCGAGCGGTAAAGGTGGATGGTTGACCACGCCATCAGCGCCATCAACACCACGCCTACGATATAAAAGCTGTTCGCCAGGCCGAAGACCTCGATCACCGCCCCCATGATCACCGGGATCACCATCACCGAGATCCGGTTGGCGGTGGTCCGGAGCCCCACCGCCTTGCCCTGGGCCTCGCCCGCCGAGGACGCCAGCACCGAGATTAGCAGGGCCTGGCCGATGCCCATGGTGCCGCCGCGAATCGCCATGGCGATCAGCAAGGGCACGAAGGCGCCCAACAGCGGCGTGATCACGATCAGGAAGATCGAGGCCGCGACCGCGATGATCAAAAGCCAATGGGCGCGCAGGAACCGGGTCATCGGGCCGGCCGCAAGCGACCCGGCGGCGCCGAGGATCGAGGAGGATGACAGCAGCACACCGATCAAGGTGCCGGAGAGGCCGATCTCGTTGAGATAGACGATGTAAAACGAGTTCTGGATCCCGTTCGACGAATGGCGCAGCAGGGTCATGATGACGACGAAGGCGATGGCCGGCACCGCCATCATCCGGATGGTGGTCATATAGTCCGCGGCCCGGGGCAGCAGATCGCCCGCGCGCAGCTTTTCCGGCGCCGCCGCAACCACCGCCGCCCTGGGCGCCGGCAGCTTGAGGGACGCCACCAGCAATCCCACCGCCCACAAGGTCCAGAATGAGAACGCCCCCCAAGGCCCGAGAAAATCCCAAGCGGCGCCGATTGCGATCGGGCCCGTCAGATTGCCGAAGCGGTTGCAGAAGGTCAGCCTGCCGGCATAGCGTGCCTCGCCCCGCATGACCGCGCCGATATGGGCCTGGGTGCCGATCCAGCCCATGGCGGCGCTGATGCCCGACAGCATCTGCAGGATGACCACCGCCCACAGATAGGGGAAAAACGGAAAGATCAGCGGCACCGCGATGCCCAAGATGGCGAAGCCGATCATCACCCGGCGGATGCCGAGCCGGTCCATCAGCGCACCGCCATGGATCGAGAACAGCACCGGCAGGATGTGGCGGCTGCCGAGCGCGATGCCGACCAACAGCGCAGAGGTCTCGAAGCTCAGCACCCACAGCGGCACCAGCACCGAGACCATATGGGTCATCGAATTGGAGAACAGCCCCGCGCCGTAGACCGCGCCCTGCACCGTCCACGGCACCGGTGGTCGTGCCGTGCCTTCCAAACTCATGCTTGCGCGCCTCCCCCCCGAGCCTATCCGAGCGGCCTAGCGGTAATCGATCACGCTGCCGTCGGCGAGGGTGACCTTGTCAATCTGGAGGGTAACGGTGATGGAGGATTTGGCTAGCGACGTGAGCTTGGCGGTTTGCGCCGTGGTGGCGTAGACACGGTATCTGCCGGAAGAGGTGGAGGATTTGCCGGCGGGGATGGCGAATTCCCGCACCAGGCCGATCTTGAGAATTTGGGAGCCCGCCGGGTCCCTGAAGGTGATGGAGCCTTGGACGTCGGCGATGTCCTTGCCAAGCTTGTTCAGAAGCCGGTAGGTCACGGTGTAATAGGCGCGGACGCCCTTCATGGAGAAGCTGGCCGACCAATCGGCCACGGCAAGCGGCTGTTTTTCCGCCTGGCTCCGGCGCGCCGACTGTTTGGCGCC
>JAZFWG010000081.1:0-3497 GCA_036448135.1 Alphaproteobacteria bacterium | reverse complement strand
CATGGCCAGACTTCGTTATCTCGCGTTTCTGACGGAAAACCCCGACGAGCTTTCGAATTTCTATGCCCGGCATTTGAATCTGGACGAACTGGCACGATCCAACGAAGGCGATGTTTCGCTAACCGATGGATATTTCAATCTCACCTTCCTCAAGGCGCGCCACGACTTGAATGAGCCCGACCAGATGCTCGGGCTGCATCATGTCGGGATCGAGGTCGAAAACCCGGACACGGTCATCACCCGGTATCTCGACCGCAATCCGCGGGCGATGGTGGTCGATGAGCCGGGCGGAACCCACTTCGGCGAGGTGCGGATCTACGACCCCGAATGCCACGCGGTCAGTTTATCATCCACCGGCTTTGGCTTGCCGAAAGTTGAGCGCCGCGTCCCGCGCATCGCCCACATCGCCTTCAACGCGCTGGATCCCACCCAGATCCTCGAGTTCTATGACATCCTGTTCGGATTCCGTGAGCTGGGTTCGTCGTTGCTGCGGCGCGAGCAGGGCCGCAAGAACCGCTTCGCCGGGGACGGTTTCACCAATCTGGCGGTCCATCCCTTTTACAATACGACCCTCGCCGGCCACGAGCCGCGTTACGGCTTCAACCATATCGGGTTCCTGGTCGGTGACCTCACCGACAAGGTCGAGGCGTTCACCAAGGAGGTCCCGGTGGCCGAGCGCCCCGCCGACAGGCCTTACGCCGAATACCGCCTACGCGATCCCGAGGGCAACGCCTTCGACCTCGGCCAGACCAAGGGCTGGGAGGTGGATATCGACAAGTGGGAGAACGCCGCCTGAGCTTTCCGGTCAGGCGCCGGGCGCGGGTGGGAATTCCTCGTAAAAGCCGAGCTTGCGTTGCAGCGGCGCGTCATCGACCATGAACAGGAAGGCGGGCTCTAGGTCCGAGGTGTTGGTGATCTCCACCGTGGCGTGGGTCGGGATCACGTAGGTGTCGCTTTCGGTCCAGGTGAATGTTTCGCCGTCGATCACGCTTTCGCCCTTGCCTTCGATCACATGCATCACCGCCGACGCCGAACGCCGGGGCGGGGAGGCCCGTTCGCCGGGACGCAACATGACCGCGGAAAAGCCGAGCGACGGCAGGCATTCGCCGCCGGTTTCCGGATTGACATAGGCGAGCCAGATCATCTCGCCATCTGCCGCATCATGGCTGAGCTTTTGCAGGGCCTCGCGGACCTCGGCCCAGGGATAGCGCAGAAGCGGGTAGGGGTTGCGCACATCGTTCAGGGATTGGTAGGGCACCAGGCCGGCGCGGCGGTAACGGTTCTGGGACGAATCCGCTTTGTTGCCGGGCTCGCGGTGGGCGCCTTCGGTGCAGTATGACGCCTCCAGGTAATGGACCAGCGGCAGATCCAGGGCATCGAGCCAGATCACCGGGGTGTCGCCTTCATGGCCATGCTCATGCCACATGCCCGTCGGCGTCAGGATCAGATCGCCTTTCTCCATCGGGCATTTCTCGCCGCCGACCAAGGTGTAGCCGCCCGAGCCCTCGATCACGAAGCGGACCGCGCAAGGGGTGTGCTTGTGGCAGGGCGCGGTCTCGCCGGGCATGATCAGCTGCAGGCCGAGATAGATGGTGGGCGTCGCCATGGGTTGATCCGAGCCGTAGCCGGGATTGGCGAGGATGAGAACCCGGCGTTCGGCCTTTTCGATCGGGGTGATTTCCCCGGCGCGGATCACCAGGGGGCGAACATCGTCATAGTGCCAGATGGCGGGCAGGGCATTGCGGGTCGGCTTTTCAAAGGGCAGAAGATTGCGCAAGCTCGGCCACAGCGGCAGCAGATTGTGCGCCGCAAGGTCGTCGAGATATTCGCGGGGTATTTCGTCGATGGTCCCGAGTTGGGTCATGCCACGTCCTTTAGTGATACTGATTTAATCGAAGCGCTCGAGCCAGGGCGCGATGCGCTCATCGGCACTGACCGGCGGCGACGGGTGCGCCGCCTCAAGGGTCTTGAGCTTGCGGCAGTAGAACCGCCACGAGGCTTCCAGGATTTCCGGCTTGAGCCATTGTTGCTTGCGTACGATCTCGTCCGGCGGAACCGTTGTCCAGGCCATGCCGGATGAGTCCATCAAGATCTGGTGGCGGCACGCCTTCTCCAGGAAGATGCCCATCAAGGTGGCGTGCTGGATCGAATGGCCGCAGAAGGTCACGCCGTGGTTGCGGATGAACACCCCATTGGCATCGTCCATGGTTTGGGCCATGGCATCGGCCAGTTCCCGGCTGTTGATGAGGTCCGAGGTGTCGTTGAAATGGGGCACGTTGCCGCCGAAGAAGGCGCCCTCATGGGCGACGCATTTTAGGGGCTCGTTGGTCGAGGAAAAGGCGCAGGAGTAGAATGGGTGGGTGTGGCCGACGGCCATGACATCATCCCGCGCCCGGTAGACCCCGGGATGTAGGGGCCATTCCGCATGGAGCCAGCGGCCATCGCCTTCGAGTACATTGCCGTCGAAATCGAGCAGGACCAGGTCCTCGGCCGTACGAATCTCACCCAGGGCAAGGCCCTGCAGCTTCATCCAGAAACCGCGCCCGTCCGCATCGCGCCATGACATGTGGCCGAGGGTGAGGTCCTCGTGGCCTTCCATCTGAAGGACACGGTGGGCCAGCACCAGGCGCTCCAGTTCCACGCTGAGCAAGTCGTTTCGTTTGAAATCATCCATGCCGCAACTCTCCCCAAGATTTGGCCAACTATAGCACCGGCGTTGGCCGATGGCAGTAGCGGACAGCACGGCATGCCATCCGGGGGCGGGCGTGGACCCAGGCGGTTATAAGGAGGCGGTGGCCCGGGAAGGCCGGGTCAGGATGAAGCTGGCGACGGCGCCGAGCCCGGCGGCCAAGGCAAGCGGCAGAAGCCAACCCTGGGCCACGAACAGGGTGATGTAGGTAAGGCTTGCCGACATCACCAGAATGGCCAGGATCTTGGCCTTGACCGGGATCACCCGGTGGGCGTGCCAGTCGCGGATGGTGACCCCCAGGGTGGGGTGGTTGTAGAGCCAGCGGTGGAAGCGGTGAGAGCTTTTCGAGAAGGCCCAAAGCGCGATCAGCAGGAATATGGTGGTCGGCATCACCGGCAGGAACAGCCCGATCACCCCCAGGGTGACATTGAGCCAACCGATGGCGAGAAGCCCGTAGCGCACCGGCCGGCAAACTATCGGCGAGATGGCCGGGGCGGTGTCGCTCACACCATCATGGAGACGGACATCTGCCGATTGGTCTTCCATGGGCCCAGTTTAAGATAAAGCGATAAACAGGCGATTAATCGGCGGGTTCGGGATCAGGGTTGGGTCCTTGCGTGGCGGCAAGGGCCTGGTGACGGACATGACCCAGCAACTGCTCGGGTGATTGCGGGTGCAAGCTAAGGACGAATTCGTCACCCGGCGCGTTGGCTTCGGCGATGGCACGGGCGTCATCCCTGCTGGCTGCCGAAATCACCTTGATCGCAACGGCGACCTTCCCATCCCCAACGGCGTAGACGTAATTGGC
>JAZFWG010000080.1:0-13252 GCA_036448135.1 Alphaproteobacteria bacterium | reverse complement strand
CCGGCCCCTCTCGGAGATTTGATCAGGGGATTGCCCGCCTTATCCCAGCCATTTACTGTTGCTTAAGGATGAGTGCCTTAATTGTACCGGGTATTAAGGTTAGTTAGGCAAACAAGGACCGGCCCGCGGTCCCGGTAAGGATTGTCGATTGTGCCCATATCGTGATGTACGGTGTCGGCAACTCCCTACCGCGTGAGGTTGCCTTCAAGACTCGGTGATGGTTGGACGAATGTCAGAGGAGAACATGAACAACCTGTACCGGCTGGCCCGGGAACGGTCTGATGCTGGCCGTAAGTCATTGGTCGACGCGGTAAGCGATCTGTTCTTCGACGACCAGCAGGTTCTCAGCGACCGTGAAAAGGCGCTGATGACTGACATCCTGCGCAAGATCATCCACGAAGTGGAAATGTCGGTCCGGGTAAACCTCGCCGAACGCCTGGCCGAAGCCAAGAACGCGCCACACGAGCTGATCGTCCTGCTGGCCAATGACGAGATCGAGGTCGCCCATCCCATTCTGTTGGAGAGCGACCTTCTTCACGACACCGACCTGATTGAAATCATCCATCTCCGGACCTTGGAGCATCAGCTCTCCATCGCCATGCGCAAGTCCATCAACGAAGAGGTGACCGACGCGCTGGTCGAAACCGGCAGCGAGGATGTGGTCAAGACCATGCTGGAGAATTCCAGCGCCCGTATTTCCAAGGGCACCATGGAATATCTGGTCTACCAGTCGAAACGCGTCGATTCCTATCAGAATCCGCTTCTCCAACGGCCCGACCTGGCTCCGGACCTGGCCAAGCGCATGTATTGGTGGGTCTCGGCAGCGCTACGCCAGCACATCGTCGAGAACTACGAGGTCGATCTGACCGAGATCGATGAAACCATCGAGACCGCGGTCAAGGACGTCCTCCGCGAAACCAAGGAAGAACAGAAGAAACTGACTCCCATCGCCGTTGTCCTTGCCGAACGGCTGGCGGAAAGCGAAGCCATCACGCCCGAGTTATTGGTCAAAGTCCTGCGCCAGGGTGAAATTCCCCTGTTCGAGGCCCTGTTTGCCAAAATGACCGGCCTTGACGTGCCGTTGGTGCGCCAAATCCTGTTCGAGCCGGGCGGCGAGGCCTTGGCCATGGCCTGCAAGGCGGCCGAGATCGACAAATCCAATTTCGCCTCGCTGTTCATGCTCAGCCGCAAGGCCTGGTCCGGGGAAGAGGCCATCAGCCCCGTTGAACTGACCCGCGTGCTGAACCTGTTCGACCGGGTCCAGACCGGCATGGCCACCAAGCTGCTTAAGCAGTGGCGGCGCGATCCCGAGTTCCTCGGCGCGCTGACCGCGTTGGAACGCAAGCCCACCAAGGGCTAAGTCCCATCTCTCACATTTCGGTTTTGCGCAGCGCGGCGACGCCCGGCAGTTCCTTGCCCTCGAGCCATTCGAGGAAGGCGCCACCGGCCGAGCTGATATAGCTGAAATCGTCGACCACCCCGGCATGGATGAGCGCCGCCATGGTATCGCCGCCACCGGCGATACTGAGCAACCCATGGGCCCGGGTGCGCTCCGCCGCGGCCTGGGCAACGCGGTTGGTTCCGGCATCGAACGGCGGCGCCTCGAAGGCGCCGAGGGGCCCATTCCAGATCAGGGTTTGCGCCCCATTGATGCGCTCAACCACCGCTTCGGCCGAGGCCGGTCCGATATCCAGGATCATGGCATCCGCGGGCACTTGGTCGACGGTGACGGTATCACAGCTTGCCCCCGCCTTGAATTCACCTGCGACCACCGCATCGAACGGCAACAGGATTTCCGTGCCGGTGACATCGGCATTGGCGACGATGTCGCGGGCGATGCCGGTCATATTGTCCTCGCTGAGCGAGGCCCCGATATCGATGCCCCGGGCGGCAAGGAAGGTATTGGCCATGGCGCCGCCGATCACCAGACAATCGACCATTTTGCAGATATTGCTGAGCAGATCGATCTTGGTCGAGATCTTGGCGCCGCCGACGATGGCGACAAGCGGACGCACCGGATTTTCCAAGGCCGCCGTGAGCGCCTCAATTTCCGCCTGCATCAGCCTGCCCATGACCGAAGGCAAGCGCCGCGCCAAGGCATCGACCGAGGCATGGGCCCGGTGGGCAACCGAGAAGGCATCATCGACATAAATCTCGCCGAGGGCGGCCAGGCGTGCGGCGAAGTCATCGTCATTGGCCTCCTCGCCGGGATGGAAGCGTAAATTCTCCAGGAGTGCGACCTCACCACTCTTGAGCCCGCCAACGGTGCGTTCCGCCGCCTCGCCGATGCAGTCGGTGGCGAAGGCCACGGGCCGGCCCAGCACCCGGGCCAATTCCCCGGCCACCGGGCCTAAGGAGAAATTCGCATCGACGGCGCCCTTGGGGCGTCCGAAATGGGACATCACCACGACCTTGGCGCCCTTGTCCGAGAGCTCATTCAGCGTCGGCACCAAACGCTTTAGCCGGGTGGCGTCGCTGATCTTGCCGTCGATCATGGGCAGGTTGAGATCGGCGCGCACCAGCACGGACTTGCCGGCGACATCGATGTCATCGAGGGTCTTGAAGGCAGTCACCGCCCGTTACCCTTTATGAGTCCGGATCCTAGGTGCGTAGACTGGCGCCGCGGCGCTCAGCCGCCGGGCCGGCCAAGTTTGCCGAGCGCGAGCGCGACATCGACCATGCGGTTGGAAAAGCCCCATTCATTGTCGTACCAGGACAGCACCCGGACGAAGCGGCCATCGACCACCTGGGTCTGGGATAAATCGAAGATCGAACTCGCCGGGTTGTGGTTGAAATCGCTGGACACCAGGGGCTGGTCGTTGACCGCCAAGACGCCCTTGAGGTTGCCTTTGGCCGCTTTGGCCATGGCGCTGTTGATCTCGTCCACGGTTGTGGCGCCCTTGGCCGAGAAGGTCAGGTCTATCAGCGAGACATTGATGGTCGGCACCCGGATCGCGGTGCCATCGAGCTTGCCCCTGAGCTTGGGCAGCACGAGGCCCACCGCCTTGGCGGCGCCGGTGGAGGTCGGGATCATGTTGAACGCCGCCGCCCGCGCGCGGCGGGGGTCGCTGTGCAGGGTGTCCTGGACCCGCTGGTCGCCGGTGTAGGCATGCACCGTGGTCATATAGCCCTGGGCGATTCCCACCGTGCTATCGAGCACCATCGCCACCGGCGCCAGGCAGTTGGTGGTGCACGAGGCGTTGGAAATAACCCGGTGGCTCTTGCGCAGGCGCTTGTGATTGACGCCATAGACCACGGTGATGTCCTCATTGGTGGCGGGCGCCGAGATCAGGACCCGGCGGGCGCCGGCCTCGATATGCTTGGCCGCGTCGGCGCGTTTGGTAAACAAACCGGTGCATTCCAAAAGCACATCGATACCGAGCTTGTCCCAGGGCAGCCGGGCCGGGTCGCGTTCGGCGAAGACCTTGATGGCGCCGCGGCCCAAATTGATCCCCGACTTGGTGGTGCGCACGGTGCCTGGGAACGGGCCGTGGATGGTGTCGCGGCGCAGCAGATTGGCATTGGCCTCGATCGATCCGAGATCGTTGATGGCGACGACATCGATGCCCCGGCGCTTGCCCTCGTAAATCGCGCGCAGCACCAGACGCCCGATCCTGCCGAACCCGTTGATCGCCACCTTTATCGCCATCTTGCTCTCCTGTTGCTTCCTGACCTGGTCGTCACAAAGCCGCCAGGCAAGTCCTCGCGGCCTCGGCCACCTTCTGGGCGGTGATGCCGAAATGCTCATACAGCGCCGAAGCCGGCGCCGAGGCGCCGAACCCGGTCATGCCCACCACGGCGCCATCATCACCGATATAGCGTTCCCAGCCGAAGGTGCTCGCCGCCTCGACGGCGACGCGGACGGTGCCAGGGCCCAACACCTCGCGTTGGTAGTCCTCGGGCTCGGCATCGAACAATTCCCAGCACGGCATCGACACCACCGTGCACCCGATGCCTTCCCCTTGCAATTGGTCGCGCGCCTCAAGGGCGAGCCCGATCTCGGAGCCGGTGGCCAGCAAGCTCACGCGATGGCCGCCTTCGAGGCCGTGGTCGGCCGCGGCCAGCACATAGGCGCCACGGGCGGAAAGGTTGCCGCCGCCCTTGATCGTGCCATCGAGGTTGCGGGCCGGGACCACGGCCTGGCGGGTCAACACTATGACCGCGGGCCGGTGGCGCCGGTGCAAGGCCAAGGCCCAGCATTCGGCGGTTTCCACCGCGTCGGCGGGACGGTAGACATCGAGCCCGGGCATGGCCCGGAGCGCCGCCAGATGCTCCACCGGCTGGTGGGTCGGGCCATCCTCGCCGAGGCCGATGGAATCATGGGTCATGACATAGATGACGCCGATCTCCATCAGCGCCGACAACCGGATTGCCGGGCGGCAGTAGTCGGTGAACCCTAGGAAGGTGCCGCCATAGGGGATCACCCCCTTATGCAGGGCCAACCCGTTCATGACCGCGGCCATGGCATGTTCGCGCACGCCGTAATGCAGGTAGCGTCCGGAGAAATCATCCGCCGAGATTACCGACTGCGCCCGGGTCTTTGTGTTGTTGGACCCGGTGAGGTCGGCGGAACCGCCGATCATCTCGGGGATGCGTTCGGTCAGGACCTCCAACACCTCCTGGGACGCCTTGCGGGTCGCCCATTGGGGTGGGGCGGCATCGAGGGCGCGTAAGAATTCGCCTATGGCGTGGTCCACCGCCTCGCCCACGTCACCGGCCATCTGCGCCTCGAAACGCTGGCGGGTCTCGCCATCCAAGCCATCCATGTGGGCCTGCCATTCGCCGCGCGCGCTTTGCCCCCGTGCCCCTGCCGCGCGCCAGGCATCGATGATTTCATCGGGGACGGTGAATGGCGCATGGGGCCAGCCCAGCGCCTTCCTGGCGCCGGCGATCTCTTCGGCGCCCAACGGCGCCCCATGGGTCGCCGCGGTTCCCGCCTTGCCGGGGGCGCCGAAACCGATGGTGGTCTTGCATGCGATCAGCGACGGCGCATCGCTTTCCCGCGCCCGGGCGATGGCGGTGGCGATGGCTTCGGCATCGTGGCCGTCGACGGCGGAGACATCCCAGCCATAGGCGCGAAACCGCGCCAGATGATCATCGGTGACCGTGAGCGAGGTCGGGCCGTCGATGCTAATGCCGTTGTCGTCGAACAGCACGACCAACTTTGAGAGGCCAAGATGGCCGGCCAGGGACGCCGCTTCGTGGCTGATGCCCTCCATCAAGCAGCCGTCGCCGACGATGACATAGGTGTAATGGTCGACCACTTGCGCACCAAACCGCGCCGCCATCAGCCGTTCCGCCAGCGCCATGCCGACGCCATTGGCGAAACCCTGGCCCAAGGGACCGGTGGTGGTCTCGATACCCTTGGCGGCGCCGTATTCGGGATGGCCGGCGGTGCGGCTGCCCAGTTGGCGGAAGCGCTTGATCTGGTCGATGGTGATGTCGCCGTAACCAGTGAGGTAAAGCAGCCCATAGAGCAGCATCGAGCCATGGCCCGCCGACAGCACGAAGCGGTCGCGGTCGGGCCAATCCGGATTCGACGCATCGTATTTGAGAAAGCGGCTGAACAGGACGGTGGCGAAATCGGCCGCGCCCATGGGCATGCCGGGATGGCCCGACTTGGCCTGCTCCACCGCATCCATGGCGAGAAAACGCAGCGCGTTGGCCATGTCGTCATGGGTCACGCCCAGAACTTCACCCTCCGGCAACCGATCACCTCCCGATGAGACCGCTGAAACCATGCGGTATGTGCCCACGCCGAGCCGTCAATTCGTCGGCAGTGGAGAAACTGGTTGATAAGCAATAGAACGCCGATAGGCAACGGTGAATTGGCATGACCGTGCGTCTCTAGCCGAAACAATCTAACCGGACACGGCGCCGCCCGACGGCACCATGGACAACACCGCGCCAATCCGCCATAACCGGGCCAGGCCCGCCCGACCTTATCACACCGCATCCATGGCCATTGAACCCAGCCTCAAGACCCGCATCGCCGCCATCACCAAGGCGGTGGTGATAGGCCTGATCGCCGGCACGGTGTTCGACTGGCTCAACACACCATTGCCATGGATGATCGGGCCCTTGATCGCCATTGGCGGCGGCAATCTGCTGGGCTACCGCCTCGATGCCGTGCCCTTCGGCCGCCAGTCCGGACAACTGATGATCGGAACGGCGGTGGGGCTTGCTTTCACCCCAAAGGTCCTGGCCGCGCTTTTGGAACATCTCGGCCTGGTCGCCGCCGCCGGTGTGTTGACCATCGTCATCGCGTCGCTGGGGGCGTTGATGCTGTCGCGTTTCACCGGCATCGACAGGACCACGGCATTCTTCGCCTCGGTCCCCGGCGGCGCCATCGAGATGGCCGTGCTCGCCGAGCGCTTCGGCGCCTCGGTGCCGGCGGTGGCGTTGGGGCAATCCGTGCGGGTCTCGATCATCGTCATCACCGTGCCCTGGGTGTTGACGCTGTCTGGTGTCGCCGGCGCCGAACCTGTGGCGCGCCTCACATTGCCCTTCGACCCCGTGGTGTTGACGATGATGTTGGCCGGCGGGATTGCCGTCGGCGTCATCGGCGTCAAGCTCCGTATCCAGAATGCCTTCGTACTCTGCCCCTTGTTCCTGAGCGCCTCCCTCACCGCCTCGGACGTCGAGCTTTCCAGCGTCCCCCAGCTTCTGACCAACGCCGCCCAGCTTTTGTTCGGCCTTGCCCTCGGCTCGCACTACCGCCGCGATTTCTTCCTGCGCCACAAAGCTTTCGTCCCCTTCACCATGATCAATGCGGTCTATGTCATCGTCGTCTGCACCGCTGCCGGCGCACTGTTGGCGGTGTTTGCCGGGCTTCCCGTCGCCTCGGTGGTCTTGGGCATGGCGCCGGGCGGCATCGCCGAGATGGCGATCACCGCCCAGGTGCTGGAGCTCGCGGTGGCCCTGGTGGTCGCCTTCCATCTGGTCCGCGTCGTGATGGTGAATTTAGGTACGCCCTACCTGGTCCGCGCCGTCTTTGCCCTGAGGCAGCGCCGCAACCTTTTTTGAGTCCCGACCCTTGGTCGTTAATCCCTTTGATTCAGGGCCAATTCCGAAATAAGAAGGGCGGATGATGGCGAAACCTATCCCCGTTGGCGGACCCTATTTCGAGGATTTCTCCCTCGGCCAGGTCATCGACGACGCCCCCACCATGACCTTGACCTCGGGCCTGGCGGCGCTCCACCAAGCGATCTCCGGCGACCGGCTGCGTCTTGCCCTGGATCACGACCTAAGCGCGGCTACCACCGGTGACGACCGCCCCTTGGCTCATCCCATGTTGGTCATCAACCTTGCCATCGGCCAGACCACCTGGTTCTCGCAACGGGTCAGGGGCAATCTGTTCTACCGCGGCCTGGTGCATGTGAAACCGGTCTTCATCGGCGACAGTCTCCGCACCCGGTCGACGGTGGTGGGGCTGCGCCAGAACAAGGCGCGGCCGGGCCGGGACGCCACCGGCATGGTGGCGCTGGAGATCGAGGTCTCCAGGCAGGCGGGCGATACCGTCCTCCATTTCTGGCGCTGTCCCATGATCCCCTGCCGGGATACCAAGGCCGAAACCGGCCACGCAGACAGCTTCGATGACATTCCCGATACCCTCGCCATCGATGCGGTGGCGAAGGCGGTGCCCGCCACATGGCGGCTTGATCACTTCAAGGCGCAATGCCCAGGCCCCCATTTCGCCGAGCTCGAGACCGGCACGGTTTACGCTATCGAGGCCCGCGACCGCATCACCTCGGCGCCGGAGATGGCCCGCGCCACCCTCAACATGGCCATGACCCATTACGACGGCACCCAGGGCGCCTATGGCGAACAGTTGGTGTTCGGCGGCCATACCATTTCTCTTGCTGCGGCCCAGGCGTCCCGCGCACTGCCCAATCTGGTCACCATCCTGGCCTGGAACGGCTGCGATCACACCGGCCCGGTGTTCGAGGGCGATATGCTTTCGACAGAGCTTGCCATCGAAGGCCTCCACCCTTTGGCCGGCGAAACATCCGGTCCCGGCCTTGTCGAGCTCCGCGCCAGGGTCGCCGCCGAGCGCGGCCAAAGCGCCGTGCGGGCCGGGTTTGAGCCCGCTTGCCTGGACGATGTGCTGGACTGGCGTTTCATCGCCCTGATGGCTTAGACAGATGGGGTGGCCTAGGCAGGTGAGAACTCAATGACCGGAATCCTGGATGGCATGCGCATCATCGAAGGTTCGGCCTTCGTCGCCGCGCCCCTGGGCGGCATGACCCTGGCCCAGATGGGCGCCGACGTCATCCGCTTCGACCCCATTGGCGGCGGCCTCGATGCCCGGCGCTGGCCGGTCACCGCCGAGGGCAAGAGCCTCTATTGGGCCGGCCTCAACAAGGCCAAGCGCTCGATCGCCATCGACCTTGCTTCGCCCGAGGGCCAGGACATCGCCTCAGCCCTGATCACCGCGCCGGGGCCGGACGCCGGCATGTTCCTCACCAACTTCCCGGCCCGGGGCTGGCTCGACTATGACGCCCTCAAGCGGCGCCGGGGCGATCTGATCATGGTCAACATCACCGGCAACCGGGACGGCTCCAGCGCCGTCGACTACACCGTCAACTGCGCCACCGGGTTCCCGCTGATCACCGGCCCGGAAGGATCCGGCGGCGTCGTCAATCATGTGCTGCCGGCCTGGGACGCCATCACCGGGGCCACCGCCGCAGTCGGATTGCTGGCTGCTGAGCGTTACCGCGCCCGCACCGGCGAGGGCCAGTTGGTGCGCCTCGCGCTCTCCGACGTGGCCATGGCCATGGCGGGCAATCTCGGCTTCATCGCCGAGGTCCAGATCAACGGCTTGACCCGCCAGGCCGTGGGCAACGACCTCTACGGCGCCTTCGGCCGCGATTTCGCCACCGGGGACGGCAAACGAATCATGGTCATCGCCATTACCAGGCGCCAATGGCGCAACCTCGCCAAGGCCACCGGTCTTGGCGGCCAGTTCGCCGCAATCGGCCAAAAGCTCGGCCTCGATCTTGACCAGGAAGGCGACCGCTTCGGTGCCAGAGGCGCCATCGCCGGGGCGCTCGCGCCCTGGATCGCGGCGCGGTCCCTGGCCGAGATTGGCCGCATGTTCGACCATGGCGGGGTGTGCTGGGGTCCCTATCAAAGCTTCAATGAGATGGTCGCCAGCGATCCGCGGTGCTCGACCCGCAACCCCTTGTTCCAGGACATCGACCAGCCCGGCATCGGCCGTTACCTGACCCCGGCCTCGCCGCTTGATTTCACCGCCCCGGGCGGCGCCACCGAAATCGCGCCGGCGCCGCAACTGGGCCAGCACACCGATGAAATCCTCGGGGATATCGTCGGCCTCTCGTCATCGGAAATCGGCGGCCTCCATGACCGCAATGTGGTGGCGGGCCCGGTTTGAGCCGGTTTCAGGGCAAAAGCGCCGGGGGTCGAAGTTTTGCCAAATTCCTCTTTCATATTGGCCCGATAGGACGTATTTAATCACTCCGGAGATTTCTAAAACCGTGCAAAATCAACAGCCCGAGGCTCCACGGGGAGAGTTCATGCCGCCGATGATCGAATTGGATCATTTATCTAAGCGTTTCGGCGCTATTACCGCCGTCGACGATGTGTCGTTCCAGGTCAAGCGCGGCGAAGTGCTGGGCTTCCTCGGCCCCAATGGCGCCGGCAAATCGACGGCGATGAAGATCCTCGCCGGCTTCCTCGACGCCGATTCCGGAACCGCCAGGGTCTGCGGCTTGGATGTCGCCGACCACCCCATCGAGGTCAAGCGCCGCCTCGGCTACATGCCCGAGGGCGCGCCGAGCTATTCCGACATGACGCCGCTGGCGTTTTTGAACTTCATCGCCGAGTCCCGGGGGTTCCGCGGCGACAAGCGCAATGACCATGTGGACAAAGCGATCGAGATGACCCAACTGTTCGAGGTCCTGTCGCAACCGATCGAGACCCTATCCAAGGGCTTCAAGCACCGGGTCGCGCTGGCCCAGGCCCTGCTGCACGACCCCGAGGTCCTGATCCTCGATGAGCCCACCGACGGGCTCGATCCCAACCAGAAGCATGAGGTGCGGTCCCTGATCCAGAAGATGGCGCCGGACAAGGCCATCGTAATCTCGACCCATATCTTGGAAGAGGTCGACGCGGTGTGCACCCGCGCCATCATCATCGCCCATGGCCGCATCATCGCCGACGGCACCCCTGAAGAGCTCGAGGCCACCTCGCCGCGCCACAACGGCGTCACCGTCTCCGCCTCGGCCAACACCCTGGACGCCCTGGCGCCGATGCTGCGGGATATGAAAGACATCAAGGAGGTCGAGATCGGCGACGACAGCCTGTTCGTCCTGGCCAAGGACGGCAAGGCCATCTACGAGGATGTCCGCGTCCTGGTCCGGCAACAGAAATTCGATGTCCGCGACGTCCGGCCCGAGCGTGGCCGTCTCGAGGACGTGTTCCGCTCGATCACCGCAGGCAACGGCGGGTCCAGGGGAACATAATCATGAGCACGCTCGGAACCGTCTTTCGCCGCGAATTGGTGAGTTACTTCATCACGCCGCTGGCCTATGTCTTCATCGTCATCTTCCTCGCCCTGGCCGGCGCCATGACGTTCTTCCTCGGCTCCTTCTTCGACCGCGGCCAGGCCGACCTGGCGCCGTTCTTCACCTTTCACCCCTGGCTCTATCTGTTGCTGGTGCCGGCCCTGTCGATGCGGCTGTGGGCCGAGGAACGCCGTATCGGCACCATCGAGCTTCTGTTGACCCTGCCGATCACCACCACCCAGGCGGTGCTGGGCAAGTACCTCGCGGCCTGGGCCTGCACCGCCATCGCCTTGATGCTGACCTTCCCGCTGTGGCTGACGGTCAACTATCTCGGCGACCCGGACAACGGCGTCATCGTCGCCGGTTATTTCGGCAGCATGATCATGGCCGGCGCCTATCTCGCCATCGGCTCGTGCTTTTCGGCCCTGACCAAGAACCAGGTCATCGCCTTCGTGCTCAGCGCCGCGGCGTGCATCATCTTCACCGTCTCAGGCACCCCCCTGGTGCTGAATTTCTTCACCGGCTGGGCCCCGGCGGAGATGATCAACACCATCTCCGACCTAAGTTTTCTTAGCAATTTCAATGCGATATCCAAGGGCGTCATCGACATCTCCAATCTGGTCTATTTCGCTTCGGTGATCGGCGTGTTCCTGTTCATCAACGTCATCCTGGTTGAACTCTACAAGGCCAGATAGGACCGGGAAGATCATGAACCTCGACTTTCATAAGCTTCTGGCCAATCGCCGTACCCTGGGAGGGCTGTCGGTCGCCCTGGTGCTGGTGCTGTTCGTCGCCGTCAATGTGCTGAGCCAGCGGGCGCTGGTCGGCGCCCGGCTCGATCTGACCCAGGACAGGCTGTTCACCCTGACCCAGGGCACGCGAACGATCCTGAACTCGATGGATGAGCCGATCACGCTCCGGTTCTATTTCTCGGCCCAACTCGGCAAGGAACTGCCCGGTCTCGCCAAATATGCGGCGCGCGTGCGCGGTCTGCTGGAGGAGTTCGCGGCCATATCCGGCGAGGGCATCCGCCTCGAGGTCATCGATCCGATTCCGTTTTCCGACGCCGAGGACCAAGCCGTCTCCTTCGCGCTCCAGGGCATCCCCTTGGACCGCACCGGCGAGATGGTCTATTTCGGCCTCGCCGGGACCAACAGCACCGACGACGAAGAAACCATCCTGTTCTTCTCGCCGGACCGCGAGCAGTTCCTCGAATACGACCTCGCCAAGCTGATCTTCAACCTCATCAACCCCAAGCGCAAGACCGTGGGGCTGATGACGACACTGCCGCTCAAGGGCTATCCGGGCTCGATCATGGCCAGGATCAGCTCGCTGGGGAAACCCTGGCGGATCATCAAGCATCTGGAACAATCCTTCGCCTTGACCACGGTGAAGACCGATGCCGAAGAGATCCCCGCCGATGTGGATGTGCTCTTGGTGGTGCATCCTGCCAAGCTTCCGGCCAAGACCCTTTACGCCATCGACCAGTTCATCCTGGGCGGCGGCCGGGCGGTGATCATGGTCGACCCCCTGGCCGAGGTGGCGGAGCGGATTCCAGGCTTCACCGGCAAGAAGGTCCCCATCAGTTCCGATCTAAAGCCGCTGTTCGACGCCTGGGGCATCGAGCTTGCCCCTGGCAAGGCGGTGGGCGACCGCCTGGCGGCTCGGCGCGTCAATGCCGGCACCCGCCAAAAGGTGCAGCCGGTGGATTACCCGCCGTGGCTGGCGTTGCAGAAGGCCAACTTCGCCGCCGACGATCTGACCACGTCCGAGCTCGATGCCATGAACATGGCGGCGGCCGGCGCCTTGAAGCTCAAGCCCGGCGCCAAGGTCAAGTTCACGCCGCTGATCCGCTCATCCGACAAGTCGATGCTGATGGATGTGGAAAAGCTCAAGGGCAAGCCCGATTTCTTCGCCCTGTTGCGTGATTTCAAGCCCGCCAACATCCCCTTTGCCATCGCCGCGCGCATATCCGGCCCGGTCAAATCCGCCTACCCCGACGGCCCGCCCAAGCCGGAAGAGAAAAAGGACGCCAAGGACGACAAGGACAAGAAGGACGAGAAGGACGAGAAAACCACGGAAAAAACAGAGTCCGAAAAAGCCGAGACCGCCAAGGAAAAGGCCGAGGCCGAATCGCGCGCCGCCGCCAAGCGGGCCAAGCAGATGAAATCCCACCTCAAGGCCTCCAAGGACGACATCAACGTCATCGTCATCACCGATGTCGACATGCTCCAGGACCGGTTCTGGGTCCAGTTGCAGAACCTGTTCGGCGAGATCATCCCCATTCCGATCTCCAACAATGTCGATTTCGTCGTCAACGCGCTGGACAACCTGTCCGGCTCCAACGCGCTGATCGGGCTGCGCGCGCGCGGCGTGTCGTCGCGGCCGTTCACGGTGGTCGAGGACCTCACCCGCGCCGCCGAGCTGCGGCTGCGCGCCAAGGAACGCGAGTTGCAGACCCGGCGCCAGGACACCGAGAAGAAGCTCGAACAGCTGCAACGGCCGGGCCAGGCCCAGGGCACCACCGCCGTCCTGACCCAGGCCCAGGTCACCGAAATCAACAAGTTCAAGGGCGAGCTTCTGCGCATCCGCAAACAACTGCGCCAGGTTCAGTTGGAACTGCGCCGCGACATCGAAACCCTGCAGGGCCAGCTGTGGTTCATCAATATCGCCCTGATCCCGATGCTGGTGGCGGTCATCGCCATCGTTCTTTCCCTGTTGCGGAT
>JAZFWG010000079.1:0-17590 GCA_036448135.1 Alphaproteobacteria bacterium | reverse complement strand
ACCGCTTGAGCCTGTTCCTCACCCTGGTTGGGCTCACCGCGCTCCTGATCGGCGGCATCGGCGTCGGCAACGCGGTCAAGAACCATCTCGACGGCAAGACCTCCACCATCGCCGTCCTCAAATGCCTGGGCGCGACCACGGCTTTGGTGTTTCGTATCTATCTGATCGAGGTGATGGCGGTGGCGGGTTTCAGCATCGCCATGGGATTGGCGTTGGGCGCCGCCGTACCGGCCCTGGTGGTCGGGCTCACCGCCGATCTGCTTCCCGGCGCCCTGGCTTCGGCGGCCGGCGCGACCGGTCTCCATGTCCAGCCCTTAGGCCTTGCCGCCATCTACGGCATCCTGACGGCGTTGGCATTCACGCTTTGGCCCCTGGCCAAGATCCAAGGCGTCTCCGCGGCACAGCTGTTCCGCAGCCTGGTGGCGCCCTTGAAACCCTGGCCGCCCGCACCCTATGTGGTGGCGGTGCTGGCGGCGGTGGCGGGGCTGGTGGCGCTGGCTTACCTCTCAGCCCCACGGCCGACGCTGGCGCTGTGGTTCATCCTTGCGACCGCAGCCGTGCTTCTGGTGTTGCAGGGGACCGCCCTCGGCCTCGGCCGTGCCGCGCGCGCCGCCGGCGTCAGGACGCAGGGACGAAGATGGCCGTTGTTCCATCTTGCCTGCGCCAATCTCCACCGCCCGGGTTCCACCGCCGGGCTGATCGTTCTCTCCTTAGGTGTCGGCCTTACCGTGGTCACCACCGTGGTCCAAATCGAAGGCAATCTCAGGCAGCAGATTCGCGAAACCGTGCCGGCCCGCGCGCCGTCGTTTTATTTCATCGACATCCAGCCCGACCAGGCCAAGGCCTTCGACAAGCTGGTCACGGCCATCCCCGGCATCGGCGAGATCAGGCGCATGCCGTCCTTGCGGGCGCGGATCACCCACATCAACGGCACCAGCGTCAAGGACGCCACCGTCGCCCCGGGGGCGAGATGGGCGGTGCGCGGCGACAGGGGACTGAGCTACGCCCGCCATCCGCCGCCGCACACCCGGATCACAGCGGGGGCTTGGTGGCCACCCGACTACTCAGGCAAGCCATTGATTTCGCTCGGCCGGCACATCGCCCGCGGCTTCGGTGTCGGTGTCGGCGATAGCCTGAGCTTCAACATTCTCGGCCGCAATGTCACCGCCACCATCGCCAATCTGCGTGATATCGACTGGTCCAGCCTGGCCATGAACTTCACCATCGTCTTCGCGCCGGGAACCCTCGAGGCCGCGCCCCAGACCCACATCGCCACGGTGAAGGCGGAGACCGATGCCGAGGACGCCCTGCAACGCGCCGTCACCACCCGTTTCGCCAATGTCACCGCCATACGGGTCAAGGATGCGCTCGACGACGCCGCCCGGGTGTTGACGGGGATCGCCACGGCGGCGGCCATCGTCACCGCCGTGGTGCTGGTGGCCGGCATTCTGGTGCTGGGCGGAGCCATCGCCGCCAGCCATCAGCGGCGCATCTACGACGCCGCGGTGCTCAAGGTGCTGGGGATGAGACGGCGGCAGATGTTTGCGGTTTTCATCATCGAATATGCCGCGATCGGCCTCATCACCGGGCTTGTGGCCGCAATCGCCGGTTCCGCTGCGGCCTATGCGGTGCTGACACATGTCATGCACACCAGCTGGACCCCCTTGCCAACGACACTGATCCTGACCATCTCTATCTCTATGATCGTCATTCTCTCCTCGGGCTTCGCCGGCACCTGGCGGGCGCTGGGGGAGAAAACCGCGCCGGTGCTGCGCCGCCATCATTCGATGCGCGGAAATTAGATCAGGAGGGCGCACCCATGTCGGATGATCTCGAGAAGAAATCCGAGCTCCCGTCATTCCTGCGCAGTGAGGGGAAAAGACACGGGCGGGATTTCAAAGAAGAATACCTGCGCGTCCGCGGCCGCGACCTCATGGAACATTATGATGGCCCGGCGTGCCAGCGTCTGTTCGTCAATGTCGGCTTGTTTTGCGCCGTGGCCGCGGCGGCGCTGACCATCGTTCCCGAGCTGGCGCCGCGCTTGGGATTGAGTGGCGAAGTGGTCTTACAATTGTCCCTTTACGCGCCCTACCGCGTGCTCTTCATGGTGATGGGCTCGGGGCTGGTGGTCGTCGGGCTGGTGGAAGTCAACTCGGCCCCGCCGCCCGACCAGGGCGGGCCCGAGGCGTTCTCGCGGCGCTTGTACGAGATCGTCTTAGGCGTCGCCGCCGGGTTGTTCGTCATCTCGCTTCTCTTCCCCATGGCCCTGTGGATGGTTGGTTAAGGCCGAAACCCGCGCCACTCCCATGCTTGCACGCTATTGATTTGCGCCGATTTGGTGCCATATTAATGGCACGTCTTGAACCCCATTTAGGCAAAGGAATTTACATGTCTTTTGATCCGGACAAACGCTATATGACCCGTGAGCAGGCGGCCGCGGCGGAGATCGACGTCGGGCTCAGGCGCTACATGCTCCAGGTCTACAACTACATGGCGTCGGGCGTGTTGCTGACCGGCATCGTCGCCTATGTGGTCGCAGGCTCGCCCACCATGCTCGACGCCATCTTCGGCACGCCCCTGAAGTGGGTGGTGATGCTGGCGCCCTTGGGCTTCGTATTCTTCCTCAGCGCCAAGATAGCGACCATGTCATATTCGACGGCGCAGATCGTGTTCTGGGTGTTCGCCGGCATCATGGGCCTGTCGCTGGCGGCGATCTTCGTGGTCTATACCGGCGAAAGCGTCGCCCGGGTGTTCTTCATCACCGCGGGCATGTTCGGCGCCATGAGCCTCTATGGCTACACCACCAAGAAAGACCTTTCCGGGTGGGGCTCGTTCCTGTTCATGGGGCTGATCGGCATCATCATCGCGTCGCTGGTCAATCTGTTCCTGCAAAGCTCGGCCATGCAGTTCGCGATCTCGGTGATCGGCGTGCTGGTCTTCACCGGACTCACCGCCTACGACACCCAGAAGATCAAGGAAATCTATTACGAGGGTGACAGTGAAGAGGCCTCGGGCAAGAAGGCGATCATGGGCGCGGTCAGGCTCTATCTCGACTTCATCAATCTGTTCATCATGCTGTTGCATCTTCTCGGCAACCGCCGCTAAATGCGACCATCAGCAAAAACCGGGGGCCCTTGGGTCCCCGGTTTTTTGTGTCCATGGCTTGCGAATTTGGGGTTACCGGTTCGCGGACCGTAACAGATGGCGGATTTCCCGCGCCATGATCTCGGGCGCGGTGCCGGCGCGGATTATCGACCGGACGGTGCCCTTGGGGCCGATCACATAGATAAACGACGTGTGGTCCATCAGGTAGCCGCCCCCCTGACCTGACTTTCGGTAAAAAACCTTATAGGCATTGGTCACGGCTTTGATGGCGGCCTCGGGGCCGGTCAGCCCCACCATGCGGGGATGGAAGGCGCGGACAAAGGCGCCAAGATGCTTGCCGGAATCCCGTTCGGGATCGATGGTAATGAACACCGGCACCACCGATTTGCCCTCGGGCCCAAGGATATCGAGGGCGGTTGCCATCCTTCGCAGGTCCAATGGACAGACGTCGGGGCAAGAGCTATAGCCGAAATAAATCAACACATAGCGGCCGAGGAAATCCCGGTCGCTGACCGCACGGCCACGGTGATCGACCAGATCGAACGACCCGCCGATTTCCGCCGTTGGCCCAAGACGTATGACGGCATTGTCGCCCCGCGCCGGCGGGGGGGCGTATTTTTGCACCATGAAGAAGGCGGCCGCCACCGCCAGCACCAGCACGGCGGCGATGGCGATCAACTTCCCCGTCTTCATGTAACCGCCTGATGGCGAAGTTCGGCCATGGCGTGGCGGCTGACGAGGAACGCGGCATTGAGTGCAAGTCCCGCCATCACCGCCGCCACCGCCAAATCGGGCCACGCGGTGTTGGAGGCGAAGACCCCGCCGGCGGCCGCCAGCACGGCGATATTGCCGATGGCGTCGTTGCGGGTACACAGCCACACCGAGCGCATATTGGCATCACCTTCGCGGAACCGGTAGAGAATCAGCGCGCACACCACATTGGCGGCGAGCGCCAGGGTGCCGACCGAGCCCATCACAACAACGTCGGGCCGGCCGAGATAGATCATGTTGTAGATGGTGGCGCCCATCACCCACAGCCCGAACAGGCCCATGGACCCACCCTTGATCAGCGCCGCGCCGGCGCGCCAACGAATCGTCATGCTGAGCACCAGAAGGCTGATGGTATAGCTGGCGGCGTCGCCGAGAAAATCGAGGGCGTCGGCCTGCAACGACACCGAGCCGGCGCCGAGCCCGGCCCCGGCCTCGATCACGAACATGACGGCGTTGATGACGAGAACGGCGATCAGCGCGCGGCGGTAGGCCTCGGTCTCCGGCGGCGCCGCGGTACAATCCCTGTCACAGGTTTCAGCCATTCACACCTCGAATTCCGAGACCGGCTCGCCGACATGGTGGGCCATGTCGGTCAGGACGCAGCTGATATGTTCGTCGGCGGCGGAATAGAACACCTGCTTGCCCTGGCGTTCGCTTTTGAGGATGCGGGCGGCGCGCAACAGGCGCAGATGATGGCTGATGAGGGATTGCGACGCCTGCAAGCGGTCGGCCATATCACCGACACAGACCGGCCCCTTGAGGCATTCGAAGATGATGCGGAGACGGGTGGCGTCCCCCATCAGGCGGAACATCTCCGCCATCTCGATGGTCTGGTCGTCGGTCGGATGGTCCGGCGGGGTCATGGCGGCGTCAAGCAAACATAGGAATACATGAACATATGTTCATGTATATGTTAATATCCGGTGAAGCTCAAGCCATCAATCGAACACTTTGACCGGGCCCATTGATGGCAGCGGACGCGCTTGACTCGGCCGCGGGGGGCGCGGCAACATCCCCTGCCATGGCCACCTCCACGCCGATCTACCGGGACTATGATCAAGCGGCGCTCGACGCTCAGTTCGACACCGCCCGGCGCCAGCCCGAGGTCGCCCGGCTGCGCGAGGCCCACACCAAGGACCACGACGCGGCGAACGCCAATGCCCTTGACGCCCCCGGTTGCCGGCGCGACATCGCCTATGGCGCCGACCCGAAAGAGACCCTCGATTTCTTTGCCACCGAGGCCGCCGGCGCGCCGCTTCTGGTCTTCATCCATGGTGGCTATTGGAAGTCACGCGACAAGATGGACTTCGCCCGCCTGGCGTCTGCTTGGATCGAAACCGGGGTCAATTTCGTCTCCCTCAACTATCCTTTGTGCCCCACCGTGCGCATCGACGACGTGGTGGCGGCATGCCGGGGCGGCATCGCCTGGCTGTGGGACAACGCCCTGGAATTCGGCTTCGATGCCGCGCGCATCTTCGTCGCCGGCCATTCCGCCGGCGCCCATCTTGCGGTCATGACGCTGGCCACCGACTGGGAGCGCCTCGGCGATTACCCCCATGCCCTGGTCAAGGGCGCGACCGCCATCAGCGGCCTGTATGACCTCCAGCCCCTGCGCCTCAGTTTCCACAATCAAGACCTCCGCCTCGACGAGGCCGAGGCCGAACGCAACTCACCGGTGCGCCAGGTGCCCGCCCGCGCCGGGCCGCTAATCCTCACCGTCGGCGAGTGCGAGGGTGATGAATTCGTCTGCCAGACCAACGAGCTCGCCATGGCGTGGCGCCGCGATGGGCTCGAGGTCACCGTCACCGGCGCCCCCGGGCTCTACCACTTCAATATTGCCGACAAGCTCGCCGAGCCCGGGAGCCCCCTTAATGACGCGGTTTCCCAGCAGATCGCCGGCAAGACCCGCCGCCAAATTGACGGCCTAGCGCCGAAGGCCTAGACTTTCGCCAACGAGAACCGGGAGTGAAACAATGTGTGCCAACCCCGTCAGCATTACCAAAGCCCCCAGCAATAAGGCCATGACCAACGCGGAAAGGGACTTACGGGTCGACCTCGCCGCGTGCTACCGCCTGGTCGCCCATTTCGATATGGATGACCTGTTCGCCACCCACATCTCGGCCCGGGTGCCGGGCAAGGACGAGCATTTCCTCATCAACCCCTATGGCGTGTTGTTCAGCCAGATCACGGCGTCCAGCCTGGTCAAGGTCGATCTCGATGCCAACATCCTCCAGGACACCGAATACGACATCAACCCGGCCGGCTTCGTCATCCACAGCGCCATCCACGCCGCCCGGCCAGATGTCGCATGCATCATCCACACCCACACCATCGCCGGCATGGCGGTGGCGTCACAGCAGGACGGCCTGCTGCCCATATGCCAGAAGGCGCTGAAGTTCATGAACCGCACCGCCTATCACGATTTCGAGGGCAAGGCCCAGGATCTCGATGAGCGCCAACGCCTGGTGCGGGATTTGGGCGACAAGAACCATCTGATCCTGCGCAATCACGGGCTTTTGGTGTGCGGGCCGACCATCAGCTGGGCGTTCAAGCGGATCTACGGCCTGGAAAAATCCTGCAAGACCCAGCTCGCGGCCCAGGCCTCGGGCGCGGCCCTGGTGATGCTGTCGGACGATCTGGTCGAATTCACCGCCAAACAGTTTGACCGCGACGACGCCCCCGGCACCTCGGGGCGGCCCGACGGTTGGGATTCGCTGCTCGCCCTGATGGATAGCATCGATCCCAGCTACCGCGACTGACGCCCGCCGCAAGCCGAACCACCCGGCGGCGCCAGCGAAAGAAAGGACCCCGCTATGCCGTGGGACAAGCACCAGGGAAGGGACTCCGCCGAGATCAGAGCCCGCCTCGACCATCCGGTGATCGACGGTGACGGCCACACGGTGGAATACCAGCCCATCTTAATGGAATATGTCGCCCAAGCCGCAGGCAAGAAGGTCGCCCAGCGCCTGGCCGAGGTGATCCGCAAGGGCGAAGGCGGCAGCGACGGCGGCAGCGGCGGCTGGTACCAGTGCACGCCCGAAGAGCGGGACGACAAGCGGGTCTACCGCCCGCCGTTCTTCATGCAGCCGTCGAAGAACACCATCGACCGCGCCACCACCATGCTGCCGGGGCTGTTTCGCCAGCGCTTGGATGAGTTCGGCACCGATTTCGCCATCGTCTACACCTCTACCTTCCGCTTCCAAAAGCTCCGCGACGAGGAGCTGCGGCGCGCCGGGTGCCGGGCGTTGAACCTGATGCTGTCCGAGATGTTTTCCGAACACGCCGACCGCATGACCCCGGCGGCGGTGATCCCCACCACCACGCCGGATGAGGCCATCGCCGAGCTTGAATTCGCGGTGGGGGAGCTTGGCATGAAGGCGGCGATGATCGCGTCCTATATCCCGCGCCCGGTGCCCAAGATCGCCCGCGAGGCCCCGGAGCTTGCCACCTATGCCCAGTGGATCGACCCCCTGGCCTTTGGCAGCGCCTATGATTACGACCCGCTATGGGCCAAGTTCGTCGAGCTCAAGGTCGCGCCGACGGCGCATTCGACCGGCTTTTTCGGTGCCAGGACGACGACCACCAACTACGTCTACAACCACATCGGCAATTTCGGCGCCGCCAACGAGGCGTTCTGCAAGGCGCTGTTCCTGGGCGGCGTGACCAGGCGCTTCCCCACCCTCAAATTCGCCTTCCTCGAGGGCGGCGTCGGCTGGGCGTGCTCGCTCTACAACGATCTGTTCGAGCATTGGCAGAAGCGCAACCCCAAGGCCATGCGCGAGAATCTCCATCCCGGCAATATCGACCGCGACCAACTGGCCGATTTGGCCGCCGCCCATGGCGGCGAGAAATTCGCCTCCCATGTGGAGGCCATCCGCGCCAGCGGCGGCGACAAGAAATACGCCGAAACCGAGGCCACCATGGACGAATGGACCGCGTGTCCGGTCCAGAGCCCGGAAGAAATCCGCGATCTGTTCCAACCCAATTTCTATTTCGGCTGCGAGGCCGACGACCGCATGGTGTCGGCCGCCTTCAACCGCACCGCCAACCGCCTGGGCGCCCGGCTCAAGGCGATCTTCTCCTCCGACGTCGGCCATTGGGACGTCCCCGACATGGCCGAGGTGCTGGCCGAATCCTATGAGCTGGTGGAAGGCGGGCTGATCACCGAAGACGACTTCCGCGACTTCACCTTCAGCCACACCGCCGAGCTCCACGCCGGGATGAACCCGGACTTCTTCAAAGACACGGTGATCGAAAAAGACGTCGCCAAGCTGATGGCGGCGGGTGCGAGGACCGAAACCGTGGGGTGAGGGTGATGGGGGGTTAAGTGCTAGTACGAGTCCCTGGCAAGTTATCCGCAACGTCAGAACTCACCGGTATGGAACTCAATTTTTCCTCCATCTCGACCAGCGACGAACTCATTTCCGTGCTGCGGAAAACCGATATGTCGGTACCGCCCAGGACTGATGGGCGGACTACTCATCACACGGAAAAATGGACGATATGTCGCTTACTCTCGACCCTTTCTTATCATAAGCGTCTCTCGTATCCCATTTCAGTGAACTATCGCGGTCCGACAAAAGGCTCTGGGGCCTTAAAGTCGCCCGCCAACCCTGATACAAGAAAAGCTGCCGCCATCGCCTGATCCCAGGCCGGCCAGCACAGGGAGATGCCCGACATCATGGCCAAGCATCCACCTCAACCCGTCAAGGCCTACCGCAACAAAGCCTTCATCGAAAGCACCGAGGCCCGCACGCTCCGCATCATGGCCGAATATCTGGAACCGGAAAAACGCTTCCACGATTTGGATGTCCAGGACACCATCGTTTTTTTCGGCTCGGCGCGGCTCCTTGCCCATGACGATGCCGCCCAAGCGGTCGAAGCCGCCAAGGCGGGCAATGGCGATCTCAAGCACGCCCGTTCCCAGCTTCACATGTCGCGTTATTATGAGGACACCCGCGAACTGGCGCGGCGCCTGACGCTGTGGTCCAAGGGCCTCAAAGGCACCGGGCGGCGCTTCGTGGTCTGTTCGGGGGGCGGCCCCGGCATCATGGAAGCCGCCAACCGCGGCGCTTCGGAAGCCAAGGGCGTCAATATCGGCCTCAACATCTCGTTGCCGTTCGAGCAGCGCCCCAATCCCTACATCACCCGCGAATTGAACTTCGAGTTCCATTACTTCTTCATGCGCAAGTTCTGGTTCGCCTATCTCGCCAAGGTCTTGATCGTGATGCCCGGCGGCTTCGGCACCCTCGACGAGCTGATGGAAGTGCTGACCCTGGCTCAAACCCTGAAGATCAAGAAACACCTGCCGGTGGTGATGTTCGGCACGGAGTTCTGGGACAAGGTGCTGAACCTGGAGGCCATGGCCGAGTTCGGCACCATCGATGAAAGCGACCTCGGTCTCGTGTTCCACACCGATTCCGTGGACGAAGCCTTTAACTTCATCACCAGCGAACTCGAAGAACATTCCCTCGCCGAGCCGGGAGGCACGTTGTAGAGTGGATGGTAAAGGTGAGTTCGTGAGCAATGACGATCATTCGTAAAGCGAGCCCTGGCGATGCTGCGGTCATCGCCCACATCTATACCGAAACCTGGCGTGACACTTACGCCGGCATGATCCCCGACCGGGTTCTGCTTTCCATGTCCGACCGGCGCCACGCCGCTCAGTGGGCACGCAACCTGCGCAACAGCCGCAGCCGCGAGTTGGCGATGGTCGCCGAGGATGACGGTGAGGGCATTGTCGGCTTCGGCAGTTGCGGCCCGGCCAAGGAACAAAAACTCGGCGCCGCCGGTGAGATCTACACCCTTTACGTCCTTTCCGACTTCCAGGGCCTTGGCTTGGGCAAGCGGTTGCTGGCGGCCCTGTTCCAGACCCTGGTGGACAAGGGACTGGATTCGGCCTTGATCTGGGTGCTGGCCCCGAATCCGGCACGGTTCTTCTATCAGGCCATGGGCGGGACCCAGGTCGCGGTCCGCGCCGAGCCGTTCCATGGCGCGTGCCTCGATGAAATGGCCTTCCTGTGGCCCAACCTTGCCGCCGCCATCGCCCCATCGGGCCCCTGTTCGGCGGCTTGACCCGTTTTCAGTTGTCCCGGTCGGTGACCGGGGCGCGGCGGCGCTTGGTCTCACCGCGCTGGCGCTTGCTGTCAAGCCGGCGCTTCACAACGCCACGGGATGGTTTGGTCTTGCGCCGCCGGCGTGGCCGGACCGCCGCCTTGCTTATCAGATCAACCAAGCGCTCCAAGGCGTCACGCCGGTTGCTTTCCTGGCTACGGTAACGCCTGGCGTCGATCACCAAGATGCCATCGGCGGTGATGCGCCGGCCGGCCAGGGCCTTGATGCGCCGGCGCACATCGTCGGGCAGCGACGGCGACTGGGCGACATCGAAGCGCAGCTGCACCGCGGTGGCGACCTTGTTGACGTTCTGGCCGCCGGGTCCGCCGGCGCGGATGAAGTGCTGTTCGATCTCGTTGTCGTCGATGGCGATGTCGCAGGTGACGCGGATCATGACCGCTTTCGCAATTCCCACAGGGTCCAGCCGAGATAGCCGATGGCGCCCAAGCTGTAGGCCACGAAGAAATAGTCCAGCCCGCCCAGCCAGGTGATGGGACCGATGAGATAGATGAAGTCCTCGAGCTCGAATCCGGCGGCGTGCGGATGGGCGACCGCACGGGCGCCATGGCGGCGCTCGAGACCCATGCGCAGCATTACGGTCAAGGGCTGGCAGGCGGCGGCGGCAAGGCCGAGAGGCAGCGCCCAGCCGCCCATGTCGCCGGCGGCCAGGCCGATGCCGAGGCCCGCGAACAGCAGGGTGTAATTGGCGGAACCGACGATGTAATCGAGGCGATGGCCGAATTCGCTGGTCTGGCCGGTCATGCGCGCGAATTCGCCGTCGGTGTGGTCGGTGAACACAGCCAGCATATAGAGCCCAGCGGCCCAACCGCCGGCGCTTTCTGCCGCCATGGCGAACACCAAAGCGGCCCCGAGCCCGAATAGAAAACTGAGCGCCGTCAGATGGTTGGGATGGACCGGCGTCGCCGCCAAGGGCCTGACCACGATGTTGGCCAGGTGCTGGTCCCATGGTTTGTCAGTCATAATACCATTCCTAGCGAATTCCCTCAGCACGGCAAGGGCTAATTCCGCCCGCCCTGACCTTGCCGGATTTCATGGGAAAGGGTTATAAGCACGCCGACCGCTCACATGACATCATTTGAGGCCGATAGGGACGCGTGAACGCAACTCCCAACAACTTCTATTCCCGGGCGCTTGCGGGCTGGATGGACTTGGTCCGCCGGGCCGCCGTCACCGTTGCCGTGCTCGGCGTGGCCGCCACCGCGGCGTCGCTCTACTATGCCGTCAACGAATTGGGCATTAGCACCGCGACCGGCGACATGATCTCCAGGGACGCGCCCTATCGCCGGGGTTGGGAGGACTTCAAGCGCGCCTTTCCCCATTTCAGCGACAGCATATTGGTCGTGATCGATGGCGATACCGCCGATACCGCCGAGGACGCGGCGGCGGCCCTGGCGGAGCGGCTCCGGGCCGAACCGGCAGTGTTCCCGGACGTCTACCGGCCCGAGGGCGATCCCTTTTTCGTCAAGAACGGCCTTCTCTATCTCGACCTCGACGAGCTTGCCACCGTCACCGACCATATGGCGGCGGCGCAGCCGTTGTTGTCCCAAGTGGCGGGTGATCCCGGTTTGGCGAGCTTGTTCAAGGTCCTTGGCGAGGCGCTGGAGAACATCGCCAAGGGTGATGAGACCGGCGCCGGGCTGGAGCGGTTGTTCGACGGCATGGCCCGGACCTTCCGGGCGCGGGCGAAGGGCTTATCCCGGCCGCTGGCCTGGGAAGAGATCATGATCGGGGACAACATCGGCACCCATCCGCGCCGGCGTTTGTTGATCATCCAAGCGGCCCCGGCCAAGGGTGAGCTTCTCGCCGGCAGCCGCGCCATGGGGCGCCTCCGGGCGCTGGCCACGGCCCTCAAGCTCGACCAAGCCCACGGGGTGCGCGTCCGCCTCACCGGGCCGGTGCCGCTCGAGGTCGAGGAGCTGGAGAGCGCGGCCCGCGGCGCCGCGCTGGCGGGATTGGTTTCGGTGGTGCTGGTCACGGTTCTGTTGTTCATCGGCCTCGGCCATATCTGGCTGGTGCTGGCAACGCTGGTGACCCTGCTGATGGGGCTGGCATGGACGGCGGGCTTCGCCACGGCGGTGGTGGGTCATCTCAATCTGATTTCCGTCGCCTTCGCCGTGCTTTTCGTCGGCCTCGGTGTCGATTTCGGCATTCATTTCGGACTGCGTTACAAGGAATCCATCGACCGGGGGACCCCGCACGCAGCCGCGCTCGCTGAGGCCAGCACCAGCGTCGGCGATTCCATCACCCTATCCGCCTTGGCTGCGGCGATCGGATTCTTCTCCTTCATCGGCACCGATTTCATCGGCCTTTCCGAGCTCGGCATCATCGCCGGTGGTTCCATGTTCATCGCCCTGTTCGCCAGTCTGACCCTGATGCCGGCCTTCCTGACCCTGAGGCCGCTTCGGCCTCGGGCGCGAACGCCAGGGGTAATCGGGAACATCGCCGGGGCGCCGGAACGGTTACTGCGCGGAAAGGGGCGTGTGATCGTCGCCGCCGCCGGGGTGCTGGGTATCGCCGCCGCCGCAGTGCTGCCATTCGTGCGGTTCGATTTCGATCCCCTGCATCTCAAGGATCCCACCAGCGAATCCACCATCACCTTCATCGAATTGCAGGATGACGACAATGCCGCCACCCATTCGTTGTCGGTGTTGCGCGCCGATCGTGACGCGGCGGAGGCGCTGGCGCGGCGCATCGAAGCCCTAAAGGAAGTGTCATCGGCCCGCACCCTGGCCGATTACGTGCCCAACAACCAAGAGGAGAAGCTCGAGATCATCGGCACCACGGCGTTGCTCATGGCCGCCCTGCCGGCCATGGCGGCGCGCTCCCCACCACCGCCGGGCCAGCGCCAAGCAGCGCTTGAGCGGTTCCAAACCGCCTTGGCGAAATTTCTCGCTGCGCCAACCGCGACGCCGGTCACCGCCAGCGCCAAGGGGCTAGCCCGGGCCATTAAGGCCTTCGCCGCCACCGCCGGGGACTCCACGGCCCAGGCGTCAAGGACCCCCCCGGCGTCAAGGACCCCCCAGGTATCAAAGATCATGGAGGCCCGCCTCGCGGGTCTGGAAGACGATGTGTTCGCGACCCTGCCCCGGCGGCTTGAAAAACTGCGGCGCTCGCTGACGGCGGCGGCGGTCAAAATCTCCGATCTTCCACCTTCGCTGAGGGAGCGCAACATCGCCGTCGATGGCCGCCACCGTGTCGAAATCCTTCCCAAAGGCAACATGGATGATAACCATGCCCTTCGCCTTTTCGTCGAACGGGTGCGGACGGTCGCGCCCGATGTCACCGGCGCGCCGGTCGTTATCCTCGGCGCCGGCGACGCCGTGACTCGCGCCATGTACCGAGCCATGTTGACCGCCTTTGCCGCCATTATGCTTTTGTTGCTGGTGGTGTTGCGCAGCATCAGGGACACGTTGTTGGTGTTGGCGCCGCTGAGCTTGGCGGCATTGTTGACCGTGGCGGCGGCGGTGATGCTGGGCCTGGCGTTTAACTTCGCCAATGTCATCGTGCTGCCGCTGTTGCTCGGCCTTGGCGTGGCCAGCGGCATACATTTGGTGATGCGCGCGCGTAGCGAGGCTTCGGGCGTCTTGCTCAGCGAAACCAGTACGCCGCGGGCGGTGATGTTCAGCGCCCTGACCACCGCCGGCTCATTCGGCAGCCTGGCGCTGTCCGGCCACAGGGGCACCGCCAGCATGGGGGAATTGCTGACCATCGCCATCGCCTTCACCCTGGTCTGCACCCTGGTGGTTCTGCCGGCGTTGATGGAGGTGGTTGGCGGCGTGGCAAAATCAGCGCCGGCGCGCATTCCGCCGCATGCGAATGAATGAAATTCCAACAAGTAAAATTTGAAGTCGCCGCCGGGATGGCGCAAACTATGTCTTCGCCGTGACGATGGTGTCATGAGCCCCCGGAGCCATAGATCAATCGGCATGAGTGCCGGGGGCAAGCGAACGGAGACTTTGATGGCGGATCCATTCCAACCGGAAATCAGCGCAACCGTCCAACCCAGGCAGGAGGACGTCGCTTTCGATCTCGACAAGGTGCTGTCGTCGGTGGTGTCGTTGACCTCGCAAGTGCCTCTGGATGCGCACTCGGCAGCGACGCTGGGCCCCGAACGCCAGGGCAATGGCGTCCTGATCCGCGACGATTTGGTCCTGACCGTCGGCTACCTGATCACCGAGGCCGAAACCATATGGCTGATCGGCAACAACGGCAAGGCCACCCTGGCCCACGCGGTGGGTTCTGACCAAGCCACCGGCTTCGCCCTGGTTCAGGCGCTGCAGCCCCTGGATCTGCCGCCGATCGAACTCGGCAACTCGGCCGCACTCAGTGTCGGCGAACGGGTTATCGTCGCCGGCCATGGCGGCCGCAATCAGGCCATCAAGGCACGGGTGATCACCAAGCAGGAGTTCGCGGGATATTGGGAATACGTCCTCGACGAAGCCATCTTCACGGCACCGGCCCACCCCAATTGGGGCGGCACCGCCATCATCGCCGGCGATGGAACCCTCCGGGGCATCGGCTCGCTGTTCGTCCAGGAAGGACCGCCCGGTAACGCGCCTGTCGACGGCAACATGGTCATTCCCATCGACCTTTTGAAGCCCATCCTCGACGACATCATGCAGTATGGCAGCACCAAACAACCGCCGCGGCCGTGGCTCGGCATGTCGACCATGGAGGCCGACGAGAAACTGGTGGTGGCGTCTCTATCCAAGGGCGGGCCAGCGCAGATGGCGGATATCCGCATCGGTGATTTCGTTATCGAGATCGCCGGCGAGCAGGTCGACAGTCTGGCGGGCATGTTCCGCAGGATCTGGTCGTTGGGAAGCGCCGGTGTCGAGGTCCCGCTGACCATCTACCGTGACGGCGCGTTGATCGGAGTCAACGTCCAGTCCGGCAACCGGGCCGACCGCCTCAAATCACCACGTCTGCATTAAACTGATACTGACCCCGGTACTGGCGCCACCAGGGCCGGGTTCACGCCCCTAGCGGGCCGAACCCAGGTTCGATGGCGCCACCAGGGACGAATCCGTGCGCGGATTGGCTTTGCCGCCCAGGGGCGACGAGAACGACAGCGAATAGGTCGAGCTGTCGGCATTCCACCTGCCCTGGGCGCAGGACATCAACAGGGTGGCGGCGAAGAAAATGGTGATGACACGCATATCAGGTCTCTCCCTCCTGGTCCGGATCTAGAGCCAGCGCGGTCGGGCCCGATGGTGATGGAAATAGGTAAATTTCTGTTAAAGATTTGCCTAAATCATCGGCCCAATAACGGTTTCGAGATAAAAAAGCGCCGCCACCGGGACCTAGCCGATGGCGGCGCCATGAAGTGGCGATTTGGCTTTTTCAGATTACTTGTTTTTCTTGCTCTTGGAGGCCGACCGGCTTGACGCCGTCTTGGTGGGTGATGTCAGGATCGTCGAGTCATAACTCTGACCGCTGTCGACGGCGGGATCCCCCCGTTTGTCGTGGGGCACGCCGACACTGACGCTGCCACTACAAATGTCATAGCCGTTATCGGCAGTGAAGCCGATCACGTAGACCCGGCCATCTTCAAGACCGGAACGCTCGGCCCGCACCTCAACACTCGCGGTGCCGAGGATGCCGTCCGGGCCGGTGTCGCCATCGCCGAGGCCATTGGTGGACTCGTCCTGGGTGATGCTGGTCACCGTTATGGTCGCATCGGACAGGCCGGTGATGTTGACTTGGCGAAGCTTATGGTTCGGCGGCCACAGGATGCCAGGTTCGGCCTTGGCCACATTACACTGCATCGCATCATAGACACTACGGACAGTGATCATGACGTCATCGGTATCCGACAATAGATTGGTACCCGACGGGTTATCATCATCGGTGACCGTCAGCTGGAAGGCGAGGAGCGTGCGGGTGGCAACCGAAGGCGCCGGAAAGTCCGGTGTGGCGGAGCTCGCATCGCTGAGCTCAACCTTCGGCCCCAGGGTCTGGCTCCAGGCGAAGGTCAGGCTGTCACCAATATCCGGGTCCCTGCTTTTGGTGCCATTGAGGGTCACCAGTTCACCTTCATCCTTGGTCTGATCAACTCCCGCATCCGCCACCGGAGCACTGTTCTTCACGATAGTGACCATCACCGTGTCGGTACTGGTCAGCCCGCCCTTGTCGGTCACTTCCAGTTCGAAAGTCGCGGTCATGTCGCCCATGTCGGATAGGGACGTGATGGTGGGTGTCGCGGTGTTGGCGCTGGAGATACTAACGGGCGCTCCTGCAATCAGGCTCCAGTCATAAGCCACGATCGCATCGTCGGGATCGGAATCGTAACTCTGCGTGCCATCAAGCTTGGTGGACGCCCCCGCCTTGATGGTGCCGTCCTTGCCGGCATCCGCCACCGGCGGGTTGTTGCTGGCGGGCTCCGGCGGCGGCGCCGCACCGACGGGAAGGTCGACAATCATGACGATCCCGGCCAAACAGTCGGAATACACCGAAGATGTCACTTGCAGTGAATTGGGATTGGCGGCGAGATCCTCGGTGACGTCAAAATCCCGGATGTCCCAGAGGTGGCCATAGCCGAAAGGACCGGTGTTGTTGGACGGCACCGAATCGCCTTCGAAGATGGCGCCTCGCGCGGCGATTTCCCTGTTATTCACATAGACCGCGCCATCGACCCACCGCTGGCCGTCGGCAACATGCATTTGCAACGTCCCGATGCCGCGGGTGTAGTTGATCGGTGACAGGGTGAAGTTCCAACCGGGTTGATCGAAACTGTTCCAGATATTCGAATCATTGCCACTGAAGACGGCAATGTCCCGGTTGTTGGTGTCGTCGCCATCGTCATAGGTAACAACCAGCGAGGCGCCGTTGGTGTTGATGGCTTTCTGTAAATAGTAAGGGTCCCTGCCGAAGCCGGTCAGCTCGTATAGGCCAATCCCGGTCACGAATTCCGTCACATCGGCCTGGTAAGCCTGCGAGTTCCGGTAGCCCCAGCAATTGTCGCTGGAGAACCCGATATTGGTGCCAGTGATGGGATTGCCGGCAAACATGACACTTGCGTTTGCCAGCGGATCGCCGGAGTTGGTCGGCCCGTGCCAATAGAGCATGGCCGAAGTCACGGAACCGGTGATCCCCGAAACGTTCAGCGTGCCGTAGCCATAGTTGCGCATACCGCCCACCCCGGCCGAGGTCCAGTCGGTATTGGTTACGGTTTTCACATGGGCCAAATTGGTGGCATTGGCGGTACCGGCCGTCCCGAATAGGGCCGCCGTGGCGAGGGCGGCCGCGAAGGAGGCGGCTTTTAGGCAACTTCGGGGCTTTCCCCCCCGAAGTTTTCCCATTGATTGTATGACTTGTTTCATGATTGTTCTTCCTTGGTACTGGGGGTACTGGGGTCGTGGTTGAACCGGCCCCTGAACTATTGCAGGGACGCAACGATTTTCTCGGCTTCCAGGATCATGGCGAGGGCGCGGGCATCGTCTCCCGATGCCTTGAAGTCCTTGGCGGTGATGGTGACGTCGATAATCCGCCAATCGGCACTGCCGGGCATGGCGGTATTGGTGTCGCCGATGGGGCCGAAGACCGCCTCGACAACGGCTAGCGCATCTTCATATTCACC
>JAZFWG010000078.1:0-2711 GCA_036448135.1 Alphaproteobacteria bacterium | reverse complement strand
ATGGATCGGGCCCTTGCCGAGGACCGGACCGAGGATGCTGCCCATTTGCTTGCGCGCATCCTGCAAAAGAATCCCAACAGTCCCGCGGCGCGTCTACGTCTTGGCGAACTCTACTTGAAGAAGGGCCAGAAGGCCGCCGCGGCCCAGGTCTTCAAGAGTCTGACATCCACCAAGGGGTTGTCTGCCCGGGCCCACCAGGGCTGGGGCATCGCCATGTTGAAGCGGGGCAAACTGACGCTGGCCCATGAGGTGCTGAAGCGCGCCATCGAGGAGAACCCCAAGCTGTGGCGCACATGGAATGCGCTTGGCCTTTACTACGATTCTCAGAAACGTTGGGATAATGCCCAGAAAGCCTACGGCAAGGCGCTGGAACTCAATCCCGGTTCGGCGATGCTTCACAATAACCAGGGATATTCGCTTTTGATCCAGCGCACGTTCGTTGGCGCGGCCAAGAATTTCACCCGGGCGCTGAAACTGGATCCGAAATTCGCCATGGCGCGGACCAATCTCAGGCTGGCGCTGTCCTGGTTGGGGAAATATGACGAAGCCGTGCTGGGCGTTTCCAGCCGTGAACTTCCCGCCGCCCTCAACGATGTCGGCTACATCGCCATGTTGCGCGGCGATTACGCCATCGCCGAGGCCCTGTTGGCCCGCGCCCTGGAAACCAGTCCCCGGTTCAACGAAAAGGCTTGGCGCAATCTCAAATACATCGAAAGCGTCAGGGCAAACAACTTACGTTCGCGTCCGCCCCGGAAGAAGCGGTGACGTGCCGGGGTGCATGACAGCGAGGGCTAGGTTAGGTACGGGAGGCCCAGCGTGGTGGTGATGGCGGTCGGTGGTGCATTTTTGCTGCTGGTCGTGGCCGCGGCCTGGTTTGATGCCTGCAAATACACCATCCCCAATACCATTCCCATCGCCCTGGCGGTCCTGTTCGTTGCCATCGCGGCATTCCGCTTCGAGGACATCGCGGTGCTGGAACATCTCGGCGCCGGGGCCTTGATGTTCTCCGTCGGCATCCTGGCTTTCCGGTTCAATGTTCTCGGTGGTGGTGATATCAAGCTCCTCAGCGCCATCGCCCTATGGGTAGGATTGAACCTGTTGCCGGTCTTTATCATCGCCGTTGCCCTGTTCGGCGGTATTCTTGCCCTGTTTCTGTTGGCGGTGCGCCACCTGATGGGTTGGGCGGTACGCGCGCGATGGATATCGGTTGAACCGCCGGTGATGTTCAGGCCCGGCGAGAAGGTTCCCTATGCCATTGCCATCGGCGCCGGCAGCGCCTCGGTGACGCCATACCTGCCGCTATTGTCCGCAGTATCGTGAAGGGCGGCGGGCTGCGAAGACGGGCATGTTTTCACCGCATCGGAGAATGAAAGCTTGCGACTAGCGGTCTTCGATTGTGACGGCACCCTGGTGGACAGCCAGCATGCCATCATCGCCGCCATGACGGCGGCATGGCAGGCGCATGGTCTTGATGCCCCCGAGGCCCAGGCCGTGCGCCGGGTCGTCGGCCTGCCTCTTTTGGATATCATAGAAAAACTTCTGCCGGGCGGCGGACCCGATGACTTTCGCCGTCTCGCCAGCCACTACCGGGAAGCCTTCAACACATTGCGGCAGCACCCCGACCATGAAGAGCCGCTGTTTCCCGGCACCAGGGAGGTTCTCGATATTCTCGATGGAGCCAATTATCTGTTGGCCATTGCCACCGGAAAATCGCGGCGCGGTCTGCGCGCGACATTGGAACTCCATGGCCTCACCGACCGCTTCATGACCCTCAAGACCTCGGATGACGGGCCCGGCAAACCCAATCCGGATATGCTAATCAGCGCCATGGCCGAGGCCGGCGCCGCGCCATCCGAAACGGTGATGATCGGCGACACCAGTTTTGATATGCTGATGGCGGGGAACGCCGGGACCATGGCTGTCGGCGTCACCTGGGGCTATCATGACCGTCAAGAGCTATCCGAGGCTGGGGCGGCGCGGTTGATCGAACATTTTGCTGAATTGCCCGAGGCTCTCGACGTTCTCTACGCGGAGCATTCTTGCCCATGAAGATCGCCCTCAAGATCGCCGCCGTCCTGATCGTCACCGTGATCGTGGCCGTCATTGCCGTGATCGCGATGACGGATTTCAATCAGTACCGGCCGCTGATCGCCGACCAGGTACGCCAGGCCACCGGACGCAATCTCGAGATCAAGGGCCGGCTCGGGCTCGGCCTTTCACTGGTGCCGGTGGTCAACATCGACGATGTCCGCTTCGCCAATGCGCCCTGGGGCAGCCGGCCCCATATGGTCACGCTCAAGCGCCTCGAGGTCCGGGTGCGGCTGCTGCCTCTGCTGTTCGGCGATATCGAAATCGAACGGCTGATCCTGATCGAACCCGATATCCTGCTCGAGACCGACCGCAAGGGCCGCGGCAACTGGATCTTCAAGCAAGCCGCTACTCCGGCCCCGGCGGAGGACGGCGGCGGCGCGCCCGCGGCGCTTCCCCGTTTCGACGAAATCCTCATCAAAGACGGGGTGGTCAGTTACCATGACGGTGTCACCGGCAAGACCACGCGGCTTAGCCTCAAACGCCTCGAAGGCCATGGCGCGGGGGCTTCGGCGCCGTTGCGGCTCGAAATCGACGGCGCCTTCGACAAGACCGGCTTCAAGATGCGTTCGGTCCTCGGTCCGCTCAGCCGCTTGACCAAGGACGGCCCCTATCCGGTGGAA
>JAZFWG010000077.1:0-4237 GCA_036448135.1 Alphaproteobacteria bacterium | reverse complement strand
ACCATGTGCATGCGGCGTTATAGATTGCCAGGCGGGCGCAAACGCCCGCAAGCCTGAGGACGCCTTATGCCAGGACGAACAGCGTTTATGTCCCCAAGGCTTTATCGCAGGAATATCGGGCTGCTGGCCTTGGCCGCCGTCCTGCCGTTGATCCTGGCGTCGATGGTTGCGCCTTTCGGCCAGGACCCCGCCTATCATCGCTTCGCCGATCAGCGGGTGTTGCTGGGCATTCCCCATTTCGGCGACGTGGTGTCCAATATCGGACTCCTCATCGTCGGCGCGCTGGGCCTGGCCTTCGTCACCGGCGGGCGGGGCCGGGCGATTTTGACCGAACCCTCGGCGCGTCTGCCCTATCAGCTGTTCTTTACCGGCATCGCGCTGATCGCTTTCGGATCGGCCTATTACCATGCCGATCCGACCAACCAGACCCTGTTCTGGGACCGCCTGGGGATGACGATCGCGTATTTGGCCTTGCTTGCGTCGTTCATCGCCGACCGCGTTCACGGCCCGGCGGGTGTGCGGGTGATGCTGCCCCTGATGGTCGGTCTCGGCGTCGGGGCGCTGATCTATTGGCGCCTCGGCGAGGCAGCCGGCGAGGGCGATCTGCGTTTCTACTTTTTGACCCAGATCTACCCGGCGCTGATGATCCCTCTCATCTGCCTGCTGTTTCCGGGCCGCCACACCAGCGGCCGTTACGTCCTCTATCTGTTCCTCTGTTACGCCTTGGTGGTCGGCGGCGAGTGGCTCGACCACGAGATTTACGCGCTTAGCGCCGGTACGGTGAGCGGTCACAGCCTCAAGCACCTGTTCGCGGCGCTGGCGGCCTATATGATCCACGCCATGCTGGTGGCGGCGGTCAAGCCGCCCGGCCGCCGATCGAACGGTGCCGATCAGGTCTCGGTGCGAAAGGGCATGGCATGACGCCGGTGAAGCGCGCCAAGGACGAGGGCACCCGGTACGATTTCGGCACCAACTGGGCCCGCTTCGCCGAAACCCTCGATGACGGCATGATCGAGCAGGCGGTCGGCAACCTCGATCGTCTCCTGCCCGGCCTCGAGGGCGGCAGCTTTCTCGATATCGGTTGCGGTTCCGGCCTTCACAGTCTGGCCGCCGTCAAGCTCGGCGCCTCGAAGGTCCATGCCTTCGACCTCGACGCGGTCAGCGTCGAGACCACACGCATGGTCCTTAACCGCTTCGCGCCGGGCGCCGAATGGGATGTCGAGGTCAAGGACATGCTGGCCAGCACGCCGCAACAGATCGGCCTTTTCGATACCGTCTACAGTTGGGGCGTACTCCACCACACCGGCCGGATGTGGGAGGCCATCGACCGCGCGGCGACATTCGTCGCGCCCGGCGGACGGTTGGCGTTGGCGCTCTATCTCAAGACCCGGTTCTGCGCTCTGTGGCGGTTGGAAAAGGCGTTCTACTCGCGCCACAAGGGGATACGCCCCCTCCTACTCGGGCTCTTCGGGTCCGCCAATCTGGCGTGCCGGACGCTCGGCGGCAAGAACCCGGTGGCCTATGTTCGAAATTACAGGCGCAATCGCGGCATGTCGTTCTGGCGCGACATCGATGACTGGCTGGGCGGCTATCCTTACGATTCCGTCGAGCCGGCCGCCCTCGTCGCCTTCATCGAGCAGCGCGGCTTCGGTTTGGAACGGTCCTTCAACACGGCGCCGCCCTTCGGCCTTTTCGGCACGGGCTGTGGCGAGTGGGTGTTCCGGCGCCGCTCATCGGCCCGGTGAATGGAGATAAACGTTCCTTATCTTTAGCCTCCGCCTCGGGGGCGGCTCGGAACCGCGTTGCTTCCCCTTGGCCCCATCAGGAGGCGAGGGCCGCGGTCTCGCCCCATTTGCGCGCGAACACGAAGTCCTTGAGCGGTTTGCGCCGGCGCGGCGCGAAGCCGGCCTCCCGGGTCTCGCCTGGCCGGGCTCCCGGTTTATCGGGATAGCCGACGGCGACGGCGGCGACCGGTTCGAAGCCGGCGGGAATGTCATAGGTCTGGCGTGCGCGTTCGGCATCGAAGCCGGCCATGAAATGGGCCGCCAGGCCATGGTCCGTCGCCTCCAGGGCCAGTTGGGCCGAGGCCAGCCCGATGTCGTGGAGCGCGTGGCGATTGGGCCGGCCGTTGCGGTCGAATGTCAGCTTGGCGACACTTAGCAAGAGCACCGGCGCCTGACCCGCCCAAGCCTGGTTGCCGGGCGAGAGGCAAGCCAGCAGGGGCTCGAAATCCTCCGGCCGGTCGCTGGTCGCGACGATGAAGGCCCAGGGTTGCTCGTTGAATGACGACGGCGCCCAGCGCGCCGCCTCGAGCAGGGATTGAAGCGTCGCCGGGTCCACGGACCGTCTCAGAAATGCCTTCGGGCTGAAACGCTGTTGGATCAGTTCGTGCACCGGGTGATCGGTGGGCGCGGGATTTTGCATCTGCTTCGGTCCGATATCTGTCAAACGGTACGGATGACGGCAAAAAGTTTAGCACGAATCGGCGGCGCCGGTGATGCAATGCCGCCATGTCAATCGGTAAAACTTTGCTGTAGCATCGCCAAGGGAAGGCCCGCCACCGGGTCCCGGAACCGGCAAATGTGAGGTGAGACGATGGCACAGGTATCCATGTCGCAAGAGTTACAGGCATCCGCCGAGGAGGTCTGGGAGCTGATCGGCGGGTTCAATTCCCTGCCGACCTGGCACCCGGCGATCGAGAAGAGCAGGATCGAAGGCGAGGGTGAGGGCCAGGTCCGCACCCTCGATCTGACCGGCGGCGCCACCATCCGCGAGCGGCTCGATCGGGTGGACGAGGACGCCAGGAGCTACACCTATTCCATACTCGAAGGCCCGTTGCCGGTCGCCGATTACGTCGCCACCCTTTGCGTACGCGAAGCCGGTGAGGGCGCCTGCGTGGTCGAGTGGTCGAGCGAGTTCAACCCCGACGGGCTTCCGGAGCCCGCCGCGGTCGAGATCATCGAGAGCGTTTACAGTGCGGGGTTCGTCGGTTTAACCGAGAAGTTCAGCGAATGAAGAGGCGTTAAAGGCGGCGCCAGCCCTACTGCCGGGAACCTGGCCGGTAGCCCACGGTCCCCCGCCGGCGCCCGCCCGCCTGCGCGGCCGCAGCCGCTCTCGCCACGCTTCGCTGGCGTAGCGGGTCGGCGCGGCGAAGGCCCGGCGCCGGGCCGATGACGGCGCCGATCAAATAACCCGCGGTGCAGACCATCAGCCCGTAGACGTTGACGCCGAGATCGTCGGCGTACTTGCCGACGCCGATGTCGATCCAGGCGGGGAACAGCTCCAGCCCAAGGGCGCCCTCCAGCGTCACGCCGACGCCGAACAGAAGCCCCGGCCAGAAGGCGAGGTGGAAGCTCAACTTTCCGGCGCCGGGGATGAAGGACAGCAGGAAAATCGGCGCCAGGCCCATCACCATGGTGCCGCTGATGGTGGTGGCGGCGATGATGGCGGGCCCGGCGGCGGCGCCGAGATAGATGCCAAGGAGCGGCAGATTGCCCAATATGGCGATCGCCACCATGACGGCGCGCCCCATGCGGACCTGGCGCTCGGTGGCGCCGGCGGGACGGTTCCGCCAATCGCGCCCGGCAAGCTTGGCGGCCGAGGCGAAGGTCGAATCGAGCGTCGAACCGGCGCTCGTCACCATGATGGCGCTGAATACCAACAGCACCGGCAGGCCGAGGCTGGCCGGAACCGAGATCGAACTATTGCCGGAAAGCCCGAAGCTCAACCCATAAAGCCCGACGGTGGAGAACAGCAGGATGAAGCCGCCGGCAAAAATTCCGGCAAGGATGAAGCCCCGCAGCATCACCTTGGGGCTGGTGATGAAGCCCCGGTCGGTGAGGACCGGATCGTGAAACGGGTAACTCAGGACCTGCACCAGGGCGAGGCCGCAAAAGGTGACGCCGGCGAGACTGCGTCCGGCGCTGACCTCGGGAAGTCCCCGTTCGGCGAGCGCCGGCCACAAGATGGTGAGGATCGCCACCAGCAGGAAGGCCGCCAGGATCATCTGGGCGCCATCGGTCAAGAGGCTGCTCCTGAGGCCCCCGCGCCAACTGTAATAAACCGTGAAAGCGGTGACCAAAAGCACGCCCAACCAGTATTCGGCGCTGCCCTCATCGCCGAAATAAAGCGCCGCGACCTTGGTGTTGGACCACACCTCGTTGAACAGGCGGATGGCGATGGCGATGAGGAACAGCTTGGCGCAAAGGGCGCCGTACTTGCTTACCAGGAAGTCGGA
>JAZFWG010000076.1:0-2964 GCA_036448135.1 Alphaproteobacteria bacterium | reverse complement strand
GCCTCGGCGTGCGGGTGATCTTCATGGAAGAAATCGTCCGCCGGGGACTCGACGCGGTGATGGACGAGGCGCTCGGCATCGCCGTCACCGGGACGGCGGGATTCGGCGTCTCCATCGACCTCGACGCACTCGACCCGATCGAGGCGCCCGGCGTCGGCAGCCCCGTCCGGCAGGGCTTGGGCGCCGATGCGTTGATCTCGGCCCTGGCTAGCGTTGGTCGGCGAAGCGGCTTCATCGGCGTCGAAATAGCCGAATTCAACCCGGCGGTTGACCACGACGGCGTTACCGCCCGCCTCGTCGGCGATCTGTTGATCGCGTCCATTGCCGCCAGGCCGACGCCATGAACGCGCGCTGACGGAAGGTGTGCTACCTTTAGGGTTGGCAGGTCCGGAATTGAAAGGCGACGGGGGGAACGGGCGGTGACGCTGGTCATCAACAACGACCATGTTGCCCAGGTGTTGACCATGGAGGACACCATGGCGGCCCTGGAACAGTCTTACGCCGATCTCATCACCTCGGACGCCGTCTGCCGCCCGCGCATCGATCTGCAGATCCCCACCTCCGACGCCAAAAAGACCTACCAATGGGGCACCATGGAGGGGGGCTCGACCCGGGGTTATTTCGCCATCCGCATGAAGTCCGACGTGTTGACCCAGGAAAACCGGGGCGGCGTCCCCACGGAGGAGAAATACTGCGTCCGGCCCGGGCTGTTCTGTGGGCTGATCCTGCTGACCTCCGTTGAGAACGCCGAGCCGCTGGCCTTCATCAACGACGGCGTGTTGCAGCACATGCGGGTCGGCGCGGACGGCGGCATCGGCGTCAAATACATGGCGCGCGAAGACGCCGAGGTGGTCGGCATGCTCGGTTCCGGCGGCATGTCGCGGACTCATATGGATGCCTTCATGGGCGTGCGCGACATCAAGAAGCTCCAGGTTTGGAGCCCGACCAAGGCCAACCGCGAGGCCTTCGCCGAGGAAATGCGGGCCAAGCACGGCATCGAGGTGGTGGCCTGCGACGCCCCGGAACAGGTTTACCGCGGCGCCCATATCCTGGCTGCGCTGACCGACGCCACCCAGCCGGTGACCGACGGCGCCCATGTGGAGCCCGGCACCCATGTGGTGGTGGTCGGCGGCTCCGGCGCGCCGGACGCCGCCACCATCGACAAGATCGACGTGTCCTTGCGCTTCGGCAACGCGCCCCAGCCCTGGGGGCTGGAGGATTTCGGCAAGGCCAAGTCACGAATCGTCTACGCCGCCATGACGCCGGAGATCGCGGAAAAGCGCATGTCGCCGGACGCCAAGCGGGGCGGGCGCGGCGCGGTGGCCCCCGACCGCGTGGTGTGGCTCGCCGATATCATCGAGGGCCGCGCCAAGGGGCGGGAGGCCGACCATCAGATCACCTATTCGGAGCGCGGCAACCTGCAAGGGGCGCAATTCCATGCCGTCGCCGGGCGGGCCTATGAGTTGGCGCGGGACGCCGGGCTGGGCCACGAGATTCCCACCGAATGGCTGCTCCAGGACATCCGCGACTGAGGGCGCGCGCAAGCGCAAAGGATAAGGCAAAGGACCATGACGCTGCTGATTTCCAATAGCGATACCGCCAAGGTTCTCGAGATGAAGGACGCCATGGCGGCGCTGGAGACCGCATACGTCGACCTCGCGGCTGGGACCGCCGTCTGCCGGCCGCGTATCGACATCTCCATCCCGCAACGCGAAGGCGGAAAGGTTTACCAATGGGGCACCATGGAGGGTGGCTCGACCCGGGGCTATTTCGCCATCCGCATGAAGTCCGACGTGATCTACGAGCACGAATACGAGGGCGTGCGCACCCAGGAAAAGTACTGCAAGGAGCCGGGGCTGTTTTGCGGGTTGGTGTTGTTGACCTCCATCGAGAACGGCGAGCCGCTCGCCATCTTGAATGACGGGCTTTTGCAGCATGTCCGGGTCGGCGCCGATGGCGGCATCGGCGCCAAATACATGGCCCGCGAAGGCGCCGAGGTGGTCGGCATGCTGGGATCGGGCGGCATGGCGCGCAGCCACATGGCCGCCCTGATGGAGGTCAGGCCCATCAAACGCCTGCAGGTGTTCAGCCCCACGGCGGCCAACCGCGAGGCCTACGCCCGGGAGATGGCGCAAGCCCATGGCATCGAGGCGATAGCTTGCGAGACGCCCGAGGAGGTGTACGCGGGCGCGCATATCATCTGCGGCTGCACCGATTCGGCGGTGCCCATCTTCCTCGCCGAGCGCATCGAGCCCGGCGCCCATCTCATGGATGTCCAGTCGATCCCGGGGGAGGCGACCCTCGCCCGGGTCGACGCGGCGCTCCGGCTCGGCAATGCCACCACCCCCTGGGGACTGGAAGACTTCGCCGTCACCGACCGTTGGATCACCTATGGCGCGGCGCCCGACGAGGCGCCCGACCACAAGTTCAAGGCCATGGGCCAGCGCGGCCGCCCGGCCATTCCTGATGAGAAGAGCGCGCTTCTGGGCGAGCTTCTCGCCGGCGCCAAGCCCGGGCGCACGTCCGACCATGAGATCACCTATTCCGAGCGGGGCAACGCCCAGGGCGCGCAGTTCTTCGCCATTGCCGGCATGGTGTACGAGAAGGCCAAGGCGGCCGGCCTCGGCCACGAAATCCCCACCGAATGGCTGCTCCAGGACATCCGCGATTGAGGGCGCGGCGGCGCCAACGAGAACAAGACACGGAAGGATGAGACCATGACCCTGTTCATCAACAACGACGACGTCGCCAAGGTGCTGACCATCGAGGACACCATGGCGGCATTGGAAGAATCCTACCGCCAACTGGTCACCAAGGAGTCCGTGTGCCGCCCGCGCGTCGATATCCAGATCCCCACCTCGGACGAGAACAAGATCTATCAATGGGGCACCATGGAGGGCGGTTCCATTTCGGGCTATTTCGCCATCCGCATGAAGTCCGACGTGATCTACGAGCAGGAATACA
>JAZFWG010000075.1:0-4654 GCA_036448135.1 Alphaproteobacteria bacterium | reverse complement strand
GAACCAAAAGACTATCAAATTCCAGCATATGAGCGGCTGACCCGATTTCCTGACTGCGGACATAATCCATCTGCTGAAACCGCGCTTTATCAATACCCAGATTAATCAGGGCATCTTCATCTAAGCGAAGAGTTTTTTCGGTCACGACGTTCAATCGAAAGAGCTTTACTGTTGCCGAAGGAAATATGGGTGCTTTGGATAGGTGGTAATATGTTTCAGATAGAGAACCATCAGCTTCCAGGCTCGTGTAAAGAGCTTCAAAAGAATCCGGTGGATTCCATCGGCCGCCTGCTTTGTTGCCAACCAGAGGGTCTCGGCTGGTCCACGTGGTTCGCCAGGTTTTTCCTTCATATTTTTCTGGATCGATCGCCTCGAGTGCATCAAGAAGCTCCCGGTCATGGATGTGGCCTGATCCAGACATGGCGTTTAGACGTAGGCTAGTGCCGCAAGGCGCTCAATCACAATGAGCACGTCCTCTGTTCGCCCTTCATGGATGAGGTCCATGGCACGTTCCCCATTCAAAAGAGCGTTCCTTGAATAGAGCCAAACCCTGGTTTCCTCCGGCGTATAAAACTCAGAAAGACAATCAACGACGTAGCGCAGGTCCGATAGGACAAGCTGAGTTTTAGGTTGTGGCGCTGCTTTTCCGGTGGACCACCGGGACACAGTGGCCTTCGAGACCTCGGAGACATTGGCAATGTCAACGCCGGAAAGACCTCCGCGTGTGCGGAGATCATCAATTGTCTTTGAAACTGCACTTGCCATGGAGCAACTCCTTGATTGGGGAGTAATGTACATTATCGTTTCAAGAATTGTAATCTATGAAACCAATATGTCAATCGTACAAGATTTAGTGGGTAAATCTCAGATTATAAATAAGTATTGTAGGACCTCGTTTATCAGCCGTTATCGGAATTCCCTTACTCCACCGCGCGCCAGGCCCAGGCGCCGCTTTCCAAGCCGTCCTGGACCGTGCGGCGGATGATCTGGCGCACCGCGGTATTGGCCTTGGATTCGGGGTGGTTGCCGGAATAGGCGAGATACATCCGCCGCGACAGGGTGGGGGGGCCGATGGTGGCGGCCTTGAGGCGGCCATCCGCCACCTCGCGGTGGAGCGCACCCATGGGCAGCACGGTGTAGCCGATGGATTTCTCCACCAGCTCCTTGGCGGCGTGAACCGAATCGATCTCGATCACCACATTGAGATCGATATCGTTCTTGTCCGCGGCTTCGTCCATCAGGGCCCTGAGCCCGTGGGGCCGTGACGGCAGGATCAGGGGCAGCCCCGCCAGATCGGCGAACGGCACCGGGTCCTTGATGGGGCGGTCTGCGTCGCCGGGCCCGGCCAGGCACAGATCCTCGATCAGCAAGGGCTCGCACACCAGCCCCGGCACGGCGCCGGGATTGTAGGTGAAGGCCATGTCGAGGCGGTCGCTCTCGACCCATTCCATCAGGGTCTCGCTCATGGCCTCGGCGATGGTGATCGACACCTCGGGCAATTCATCCCGGCACCGGCTCACCAGGGTGGCGGCGAGCACCAGATTGACGGTCGGCGTCACGCCGACGGCGATCTTGCCCCGGGGCGGGCCGGCGAGATCGATGAGGTGAAGCCGGGCGCGTTCGATCTGGCGCAGGATGATCATGGCGTGGTCGCGCAGCACCAGGCCGGCCTCGGTGGGCGAGACCCCGCGCGAATGGCGGTTGAGCAGCTTGACCTCGAGCTCGTCCTCGAGCTTGCGGATCTGCAGCCCCAGCGCCGGCTGGGCCACATGGAGGAACACCGCCGCCTTGCTGAAGCTCTTCAACTCGACGATGCGGAGGAAATATTGCAATTGCCGGATAGTCATAATTATGTGGAACCCTACAGGAAATATAGCGTTAATGTCTAGCTCGCGGGGGTTTGCCCGGTGACGGCGGCCTGGCCCGTCCGTCTATAATGCGCCCGCCATGATCACCGCCGGCGAGTCTGAAAGACCGGCCAATTCGACCGGCCATAAGGATTGGGAGGGGCCCATGCTGTTCATCCACAATGACGAGGTCGCCGAGCTTCTGTGCATGGCGGACTGCATCCGTGTCCAGGAAGACGCCTTCCGCGGCCTCGAGACCGGCCAGGCCATGCACCGGCCGCGCATCGACATGTACACGCCATGCAACCGCGAGGACGGCTATTTCCGCTGGGGCACCATGGAAGGCTGGTATGACGGCATCTTCGCCATCCGCATGAAGTCGGACATCATGACCTGGCCCGAGCGCCTGAATGGCGGTTGGACCGAGGAGAAATACTGCGTCAAACCCGGCACCTTCTGCGGCCTGATCATGCTGTTCAGCAGCGAAAACGGCGAGCCCTTGGCCTTCATCAACGACGGCGTGTTGCAGCATATGCGGGTCGGCGGCGGCGCCGGCGTCGGGGTCAAGCATCTTTCGCGCGAGAATTCCCACACCATCGGCATGCTGGGCTCCGGCGGCATGGCGCGCACCTTCCTCGATGCCTTCTGCGCCGTGCGCGACATCACCCATGTCAAGGTCTTCAGCCCGACGGCGGCCCACCGCGAGGCCTTCGCCCAGGAGATGTCGTCCCGCCACGGCATCGAGGTCACCCCGGTGGACTCCGCCCGCGAGGCGGTCAAGGGTGTGGATATCCTGTCGACCAACACCGACAGCATGGTCCCCACCTTCGAGCCCGACTGGTTGGAGCCGGGCATGCATGTGGCCATGCTCGGCCCCTGCGAGGTCAGCCCCGAGGCCGAGGCGCGCTGCGATATCCGCATCCGCCAGGGCGTCGGCGGGCTGAAACTGCCCGAGACCGACCGCATCAAGATGGAGGTGGGCATGAGCCCCTTGGCCTATATCGGCGGCAGCGAGAAGGAAATGGAGCGCCTGCCGCGCAAGACCCCGGGGACCGGCTTCGGCGGCGAATGGCCCGATTACTGCGATCTGGTTTTCGGCCGCGCCCCGGGCCGCACCAGCGACGACCAGATCACCTTCTATCACAATATGGGCAACCAAGGCCTGCAGTTCGCCGCCGTCGGCGGCCTGGTCTACCGCAAGGCCCAAGAGATGAGGAAGGACCACGACATGCCGACCTCCTGGTTCCTCCAGGACATCCGCGACTAGGGTCTCAACTCATAAAGCTTGCGGTGCTGGCGGCTTACGGACCTTAAAAGCGAGCGCCCCCTGGTTCGCCGGGCGCGTTGGTTCTTAATGGTGGAAAAGCAGTGATCCAGAGGTTGTTCCTGCCATGCATTAACGATCTCGCAGCTAGGCCCATTATGTTTTTGTTTTTCGGCCCGATCTTTGTTACTACCCAAGTGACTGTGCCTATTTCAAATGGAAGCAATCCGGGTTTCCGCGGCTCCGCCCCGCAAGGGCTTGCATGGGGCCGCGAGGAGGTTTTGCATGGCGGGTCTTCTGGCGCCTTGCGGCACTGGGCCGGCCGGTCAGTCTGATCACATGATTTAACGGGGAGTACGATGAGCGCAAGCACAACGGAAGAATCCACGGAAACATCCGAGGCCAAGGACGGTTCCGGATTCCGGGAATACAACGAGCCCCACACCGACCTGCGCGATTGGATCGAGCGCGTCGAGCGCTTCGGTGAGGTCAAGTATATCGATGGCGTCGACTGGAACCTGGAAGTGGGTGCCGTCGCCGAGATGATCTACCACAACACCCCCGAAGACCCGCCGTGTCTGCTGTTCGACAACATCCCCGGCTATCCCAAGGGGTTCCGGCTGATTTCCGGCATGACCAATTCGCCGAAGCGGCTTGCCGCCACCCTGGGCTTTCCCGAGCCCGACGGCCCCTTGGACGTGGTGCAGAACTACCGCGACCGCATGAAGGACTTCGAGCCAATCCCGTCGCGCTACGTCAATACCGGACCGATCCTCGACAATGTCGACCGCGACGACGACGTCGATCTGTTCAAGTTCCCGGTGCCGCTGCTCCATGAAGAAGACGGCGGGCGCTATATCGGCACCGGCGATCTGGTGATCATGAAGGATTCCGAATCCGACTGGGTCAATCTCGGCACCTACCGGGTCATGGTCCATGACAAGAACACGGTGGGGCTGTGGATATCGCCGGGCAAGCATGGCCGCCAGATCCGCGACAAGTACTTCGCCGACGGCAAGCCCTGCCCGGTGGCGATCAGCGTCGGCCACGATCCCTTGATGTTCCTGGCCGCCGGCAACGAGGTCGAATACGGGGTCTCCGAGTTCGCCTATGCCGCCGGCCACCGCGGCAAGCCGTTCGACGTCATCAAGACCGAGTTGCACGGCCTGCCGATGCCGGCCCATGGCGAGATCGTCATCGAGGGCGAGATTCTCCCCGACGACAAGCTGCCCGAGGGCCCCTTCGGCGAATGGACCGGCTATTACGCGTCTTCGGTTCGCGAGGACCCGGTGGTGCGCGTGAAAAGGGTCTATTACCGCAACAACCCCATCATCACCATGGCCCGTCCGGGCCGGCCGCCGTCGGACTATTCCCTCAGCAAATGCGTCATCAAGTCGGCGTTGATCTGGGACGAGGTCGAGAAAGCCGGCTGTCCCGGGGTCCAGGGCGTATGGTGCCATGAGCCCGGCGGCGGGCGTCTGTTCAACGTCATCTCCATCAAGCAGGCCTATCCCGGCCATGCCAAGCAGGCGGCGCTGTTGGC
>JAZFWG010000074.1:0-5065 GCA_036448135.1 Alphaproteobacteria bacterium | reverse complement strand
GTTGCGTTTCCTTATATCCCGTTGTTACACTTTACTTTTGAACCTATTGTTCGGACAGAGGCTGCATTATTACAACGGCCTTTCGATACATCGGACGGATTTGTTGCGGCAAATCGGCCTCACCAGTACGGGCTTCGCCTTTCAGGGCGAGATTCTAGTCAAGCTTCTCACGGCCGGTTGCAGCTATGTCGAGGTCGGCGTTCCCACCATAGATCTGACGGACAATTCGAGCGCCCTTAAATTGCGGAATCTCGTCGATGTAATGAGTACGTTGATCATGTTGATCTACAGCGTCATGACGTTCGATAAGGACAATTTAAAAGATGTTGACGCGGCTCCCCAGCCTTCTTTCCCCTCCAACAGTAAAACCATCCTCTCGGAATAGGTTTTGTCGCGCCCCGCACAAGCGAAGGCGGCCAAGGACGCCATTATGGACCTGGCTCAACCGGCGACGGTAGCGCAGCACCAACGGTCAACCATGAGCCAGCCTGACGCAGACACACGTATTCGGCTTTACAAGTCGCTTTTGCGGGTCCGCAATTGCGAGGAAACCCTGGCCGAGCTCTATCGCGAGCAGGAAATGCGCACACCCACCCATTTCGGGGTTGGCCAGGAGGCCGTCGCCGTCGGCGTTTCGGAGGCCATGGCGCCCGATGATGTCGCCTACTCGCACCACCGCTGCCACAATCATTATCTAGCCAAGGGCGGCAGCATCTTGGGTCTGGCCGCGGAACTCTATGGCCGCCTCGATGGCTGTTCGGAAGGCCGCGGCGGTTCGGTCCATCTTACCGCGCGGGACCAGGGCTTCATCGTCTCCAGCGCCATCCTTGGCCAGACCGTGGCGGTGGCGGTGGGAAGCGCCCTTGCCTTCAAGATGGATGGCGAATCCAGGGTCGCGGTGACGTTTTTCGGCGAGGCCGCGTGTGAAGAAGGCGTGTTCTACGAAAGCCTCAACTATGCCTCGATCCATGCGCTGCCGGTTTTGTTCGTGTGCGAGAACAACCTCTATTCGACGGAAAGTCCGCTGGATGTGCGCCAGCCCCAAGGGACCGATTTGTGCGAACGCACCAAGGCCTTCAAGGTCGAGAGCGAACGTATCGACGGCAACGACGTCGTCGCCGTCCATCAGGCCGCGGCCCAGTCCCTGGCGCTGATCCGTGACGGCGGTGGGCCCCGGTTCCTGGAGTGCATGACCTATCGCTGGCGCGAACATGTCGGGCCCAATTTCGACCATGAGGTCGGCCGCACCTATCGCGACAAGGCGGAGCTGGAAAGCTGGATGAAGAAATGCCCGGTGCTTCGTGCCGGCCGTGGGTTGGTCGAAGACGGGCTTGCCACCGATACCGAACTCGAGACCTGGGACGGCGAGATCAAGACCGTGATCGCCAAGGCGATCGCGGATGCCCGCGCCAGTGACTGGCCGGACCCCAAGACCCTGTTCGACAATGTCGAATGATGTAGGACTGGCCGATGCGTGAGCTCAAATACAGCCAAGCCCTTTCCGAGGGGCTGGTGCAGGCCATGGACCGTGATCCCGGCATATTCGTCACCGGAATCGCGGTCGATTATCCTTCGGGCATATTCGGTTCCACCATCGAGGCCAACCAGCGCTTCGGTCCCGAGCGCATCTTCGATGCCCCGGCCATGGAGAACGCGCTGACCGGCATCGCCATCGGCGCCGCCGCCATGGGCAAACGGCCGGTCATCGTCCATCCCCGCAACGACTTCATGTTTCTGGCCTTCGACCAGCTCATCAATCTGGCGGCCAAATGGAAATACATGTATGCCGGCAATGCCGGCACGGTGCCGATCGTGGTCCGCGCCGTGATCGGCAAGGGCTGGGGCCAGGGGGCGACCCACTCGCAAAGCCTGCACGCGCCGTTGGCCCATTTCCCCGGCCTTACGGTGATGATGCCGGCCTTCCCCATGGACGCCAAGGGCCTGACCCTGGCGGCGCTGCAAAGCGACGGACCGGTGGTGATCCTCGAGCACCGGGCGCTTTACGACACCTTGGGAGATGTTCCCGAGGACGCCGAGCCGACCCCGGTCGGCCAGGCCCGGGTGGTCCGCGAAGGCACCGACGTGACCATCGTCGCCACCTCCTTCATGGCCTATGAATCCGTCCACGCCGCCGATGAACTGGAAAAAAAGGGCATTTCCGCCGAACTCATCGATCCCCGCACCATCCGCCCCCTCGATACCGCCACCATCCTGGCCTCGGTGCGCAAGACCGGCCGCTTGATCATCGCCGACACCAGTTGGGAAATGTGCGGATTCGCCAGTGAGGTCGCGGCCCTCGCCGCCGAGCAGGCCTTCGAGAGCCTCAAGGCACCGGTGCGGCGAATCTGTTTCGCAGATTGTCCGGCGCCGGTGTCCCAGCCCCTCGAGGCGGCGTTTTATCCCACCGCCTCGACCATCGCCGCGGCGGCCATGGTGATGCTCGGCCGCGATGGCGGGAGCATGGACGGCATCGACCGCGAGGATGGGTTCAAGGGTCCCTATTGACGGCGCCGGCGGTTTCTTAAAACTATTTTAACCATCAAAGTTTAGCGTCACCTTTAAAGTCAAAGGCTTAGGGCGGATTCGCAATTGTTTGCCATGGATCGGCTTCGCCCTGGCGTGACTTTGCGGTAAGATTTGTTAATGGAATCCGGCCCTGGTGCGGAAAAGGCGGAATCTTGACCCATTCCCAACAATATTTGCGGGAGACCGCCGAGATTGCGGCGGCGATCGATCACGACGCCATCGAGCACATCGTCCATGGCCTCGTCGCCCTGCGCGAAGGGGGTGGGCGGCTGTTCCTGCTGGGCGTCGGCGGCAGCGCCGCCAATTGCAGCCATGCCGTCAACGATTTCCGCAAATTGTGCGCCATCGAGGCCTACACACCGGTGGACAATGTCTCCGAGCTGACGGCGCGGACCAACGACGAAGGCTGGGACACGGTGTTCGCGGCCTGGCTGCGCACCAGCCGCGCCACCGACAAGGACGCGGTGATGGTGCTGTCGGTCGGCGGTGGCGACCGCGAAAACAATGTCAGCGCCAATTTGGTGGCCGCCCTGGAGGAAGCCAAGGCCCGGGGCCTCAAGGTCTACGGCGTCGTGGGCCGGGACGGCGGCTATACCAAGAAGGTCGCGGATGCCGTGGTTGTCGTTCCCACCGTCGAAACGGCCCGGGTTACCCCCCACACCGAAGCCTTCCAGGCGGTGGTGTGGCATTGCCTGGTGTCCCATCCCGCGCTCCAGACTGCCGACACCAAATGGGAAGCCATCGGCGCCCCAGGCACGGGAGCAGGGCGATGAAACCTGCCGTATTCCTCGACCGTGATGGCGTGATCAACCGGGCGTTGGTTCGTGATGGCCGGCCCTATTCACCGGAAACCCTCGATGCCTTCGAGATCCTTCCCGGCGTGCCCGGGGCCGTCAGCGGCCTCAAACAGGCCGGTTTTTTGGCCATCGTCGTCACCAACCAGCCCGATGTCGGCGCCGGCAAGCAGGACCGCGGCGTGGTTGAGGCCATGCATGAGGACTTGCGCGCCCGCGTGGCGGTCGATGATATTTATGCCTGTTTCCACACCGATGGAGATGACTGCAACTGCCGCAAGCCCAAGCCCGGCTTGATCGAGGCCGCGGCGGCGGACTGGGATGTGGATATTTCGCGAAGCTTCATGGTCGGGGACCGTTGGCGCGATGTCGGGGCCGGCAAGGCCGCCGGTTGCGCCACCGTGTTGATCGATTATGGATATACCGAGCCGTTGACATATGAGCCCGACGCCAAGGTGGCGTCCCTGCCCGAGGCGGCATCATGGATCCTTGGCCAAGCCTCGGCCCAAGCCCAGACACAGACACCGGATCAGGCCGTGGCCTTGTCCGCAGCGGAGGACAAGTCGAGATGACGGACCCCAATAGCTTCAAGGTCAAGATTTTCGCCGATGGCGCCGATCTCGCCAGCATGAAAGCGATATATGAAAACCCCCTGGTCAAGGGCTTCACCACCAATCCGACGCTGATGCGCAACGCCGGGGTCGACGACTACAAGGCCTTTGCCCATGAGGTGCTGGCGGCCATCCCCGACCGGCCGGTTTCGTTCGAGGTTTTCGCCGACGTCTTCGACGAGATGGAAATCCAGGCCCGGGAGATCGCGTCCTGGGGCGCCAATGTCAATGTCAAGATCCCTGTCACCAACACCAAGGGTGAGTTCACCGGCCCGTTGTTGACACGCCTCGGCCAGGCCGGGGTCGCCGTCAATGTCACCGCGGTCTTCACCCTGGATCAGGTCGACCGCATCGCCGGTGCCTTGTCGCCGGATGTGCCCGCCATCGTATCGGTGTTCGCCGGCCGCGCCGCCGACACCGGCATCGATCCCGTCCCCTTGATGACCGAGGCGGTGAATATCCTTCGTCCCTTGCCCAAGGCCGAGCTGTTGTGGGCGAGCCCGAGGGAAGTGCTCAACATCTTCCAGGCCGACGCCTGCGGCTGTCACATCATCACCGTCACCAACGACATCCTCAAGAAGCTCAGCTTGGCGGGCAAGGACCAGACCGAATATTCGCTGGAGACCGTGCAGATGTTCTACCGTGATGCCAGCGCCGCCGGCTACGATATCGAAACTTCCAAGGCCGCCGAGTAAAAGGCGCGTCCACGGCTATGGAGAGCACATTGAAAAACGTTTTGGTAACCGGCGGCGCCGGCTATGTCGGCCATGTCCTGACCCCGCATCTCTTGGCGTCGGGATACCATGTTACCGTCTATGACATCCTGTATTTCGGTTGCGCGGCGTTGCCCACCGATCACCCCAATCTCAGGATCATCGAGGGCGATATCCGCGACACGGCGAAGCTCGCCGACGCCTTTGCCGGCCAGGACGCGGTGTTGCATCTGGCGTGCATTTCCAACGACGCCAGCTTCGAGCTCGATGAGAATCTGAGCAAGACCATCAACTATGACTGCTTCGAGCCCATGGTGATCGCCGCCAAGACGGCGGGGGTGAAGCGATTTATCTATGCCTCCACCAGCTCGGTTTACGGCGTCTCCGACGCCCCCGACGTTACCGAGGACCACCCGCTGGT
>JAZFWG010000073.1:0-2973 GCA_036448135.1 Alphaproteobacteria bacterium | reverse complement strand
CAGCTGATCGCCGAGGACGAAGCCGAACTCGCCATCCTGGAACAGGAGCAGTCGGTCCTAGGCTTCATGGCCAAGCTGATCTCGCTTGACGCCCTGGCCCTCACCGAGACCGTCATCGGAGACGACCCGACGCGAGACCAGGCCAACGGCACCGAACACGAGTTGGTCAACGTCGTCGATTACTTCGTGACCCAATAGGAGAATAGACATGACATACCGGACATCCATTCTTGGCGCCGCTGTCCTTGCGGCAGCCCTGGGTCTTTCCCTCCCTGCCCAGGCCGGCGCCTTGGAAAACCTGGAGCGTGAACGCGCGATTATGCTGCATTCGCTGCTCTCGGCCGAGTTCACGCCCCAGAAGCGCCAGGAGAAGGTCTCGATCTCGCGCAACCGGCTGCTCGACCTCGAACGCATGGTGCTCAGGGACAAATCGCTGGTCGGAAAGAACACCCCATCGGTCCGCTCCGCATTCGACAATTACGACCTGACCTTCCTGGTTCATGCCTCGGTGGAGCGCGACCGGACCCTGCTGGACCACTGGCTCGATCAGGTCGGTGTCTCGACCAAGAGCCTGATGAACGCCCATACCGGGAGGCGTTAAGGTGACATCCTTCTTCAACCTCATGGATACCGGCTCACGGGCGGTGAGCTACCTGCTGGGTGGCATCGCCATCGTTCTTGCCATGGCGGCGCTGATCACGTCGGCCACCGCCTCGGAGATCACGGCCTGGGCCCGCGAGGTTTTGGGCTGGACCTTCGTGGCGATGCTGGGGACGCTGGTTTTCGTCGCGCTGTTCAGCTGGGCCCGGATGGTCTCGGACCAGAGGGACCGCGATGGCAATGTCTGGCTCGAGATCGGCATTCAGGCCGCCAACGGCGTGACCACCCTGGCCCTGACTTACACGCTGCTGGGCATCTCGCTTGGCATCGGCAGCCTCGCCGGCCAGGACCTCACCCCCGACACCATCCAGGGCGTCATCCGTAGCATGACGGCGAATTTCAGCCTGGCCTTCATGACCACCGTGGTCGGGCTTCCGACCTCGGCGGTGTTGCGCAGCCTGCTTGTGGTCACCCAAGCGCGCCATGAGGCACGTTCGCCCGGCACCTATGGCCCCCATATGCCGGGAAAGGAGTTGATATGAAATTCCTGATCTTCAACGTGGCCGTGGCGGCGGCACTGTTCTACCTGCTGACGACGGACCGCGGCGAATTCCAGCGGGTCGCCGGAAGCCTCCATGATGCCGCCGGCGGGATCAGAACCATGACCGAACGCGCGGTTGGCAAAGGCCGAAAGCTGCTGGACCGCACGGTCTCGGGCCCAAGGCATGGTGGCGGGGACGCGCCGGGCACAGGCCCCACGCCGGCCAGCCTCATGGTCGCCAAGACCGCCGGGGCACGCCCGGCGCGGTCGGCCATGGAACCTCCGCCGCCGCCACCGCCCGCCATTCCGGCACCCAACAGGCCCGCACCGCCGCGCGGCCAATCTGACGTGACAAGCACGGCGGCGGCAAAGCCACCCCGGAAGGACCCCGCCGTGGTCGATCCCGCGGTGGCGAAGCGCCGGGATGAAATCTTCGCCGGCATCGCGCCGGAGCCAAAGGGGCCGGCGCTGAAACAGGGGGAGCCGATGATGACGCCCGAGCAACGCCGCAAGGAGCTGTTTTCCCTGGCCGAGGAGATGGAACTGCTCTACGCGCGCACGGTCAGCCGTTGAGGCCATGGCCATCGGCCGCATCGCCGGGCCGCTCTCCATCGCGGTCTCGCTGGCCCTCATCACGGCCGTCGTCACCGCGATCATCCTGGCCGCCATCGAGCGCGGCGCCAAGCCTCCCAACCCGGCGCCCCGGACCGCGGCCCGGATGATTGCGGTGCCGGCGGTACCGCCGGCGCCCAAGGCCCCCCCGGCGCCAAAGGCCATGGACGACGACGCCCCCACCTACCCGGCGGGCCATATCCGCCTGCCGCCTCCGCCCATGGCGACACCGGCATCCACGCCGGTCCGGGCCGCAAAGGCGGTGACGCCGGCACCCACCGCAAAGCCGCTTGTGATCACACCGCTGCGCCCGTCAAGGGCGAAATCAAAGCCCTCCCCGCCCCGGATGCGCCCGCCCCGTATGGTCCCCCGGGTGCGAAAACCGCCGCCCCCGCCCGACACCGCCGCGGCCGGGGCGCCGCCCATGGCCAACGGGTCCAAGATCCGCAAGGCCGGCCGCGTCCTTCTTAAGCTGCGCGAGCATGGCAAGGGACCGACAGTCGAGATCGCCTGGCCCGATACCGGGGCCGCGCGGCGCCGCCTCTACCGGCGCCTGAGACGTTGCTACGGTATGCGCGCCGCCGTTCTCGACGGCCAGGACCGCCTGTTCGCTGCAACCGGGGCGGCGGGCAGCCCATGGAACATCGATCTTGACCGCTTCAGCGGGTTCCTGCGCTCCCCTGCAGGCCAGCCGATCGCCGAAGAAAGCCGGGTGTTCGCCGGCGTTGCCGCCCGCCACAACCTTCGAAATTGGCGGCCGGTGCGCATTTTTCCGCGCAACGTCGATGCGGTTTTGCTCGGCGGGCTGCAACACATCGTGGGCGGGCGATATGGATCGGCACGGTCGATCACGGCGGCCTATCAATCCAGGGGAGCCCGGCTGATCCTGGGTTCGGTCCGGGTCGACGGCCGTGCCATGCCCGGCGCGGTGGATCTCACCGGGGTTGCCAAATTCACCTGCCGCCGCCCAGCCGGTGAGTAGCTTTCATGCGCCGGATTGCGGTCCTTTTGCTGTGCGCCGGGTTTGCGGTTAGCGCCTGCACCCGGACCACATATCATGGCTTTGAGGCCTCCGATCCCCCGCTTCCCCTGGTGGAGCGCCGGGTACAATTTTATCTGTCACCGGCCTATTTCCGCGACCCGCCGCGATGCGCGGCCATCCACACCCTTTCCCCCGCCGCCGCATCGCCGGTCACCCGTGCGATCGAACGCGCGGTGGA
>JAZFWG010000072.1:0-2587 GCA_036448135.1 Alphaproteobacteria bacterium | reverse complement strand
TCGGCGCCGTCGGGGCGGCGCTGACGGTCGGCGCCAGGCGCGGCGGCGCGTTGTTGTCGCTGCTGGTGCTGCCGCTCTACGTTCCGGTGCTGATCTTCGGCGTCGGCGCCGTGGATGCCGCCATATTGGGCATGGCGATGCGCCCCCATTTCCTGATCCTGGGCGCCCTGTTGGCCGGCACCCTGGTCTTGACGCCGCTTGCCGCCGCCGCCGCGCTACGCCAGGCGGTGCAATGATGGTTCTGGAAATCCGGACCACCACTTGCTAAACCCTCCGATGCGGGTCCGGCCCCTCAGTATCACGGCCCTCATTATCGTGGAAAGCCACCGATGCACCGTTTCGCCAACCCCAACTTCTTCCTCAGACTGACCGCCAGGATATTGCCGTGGTGCGCCCTGGCGACGGCGGCGGCGTTCATCGCCGGGCTTTATCTCGCGCTCGCCGTCTCGCCGCCCGATTACCAGCAGGGAGAGAGCGTGCGCATCATGTATGTCCACGTCCCGGCGGCGTGGATGGCGCTTTCGGTATACAGCTTCATGGCCCTGGCCTCGGCGGTCGCCTTGATCTGGAAACACCCCTTGGCCGACCTCGCCGCCAAGGCGGCGGCGCCGATCGGCGCCGGCTTCACCTTGATCGCGCGTGTCACCGGCTCCCTTTGGGGCCAGCCGAGCTGGGGCACCTGGTGGGTATGGGACGCCAGGCTGACCTCGATGCTGGTGCTGTTTTTCCTCTATCTCGGATACATCTCCCTGGTCAACGCCTTCGACGATCCCATCCGCGGCGCCAAGGCCGGGGCGGTGCTGGCGCTGGTCGGCTTCGTCAATATCCCCATCATCAAGTTTTCGGTGGACTGGTGGAACACGCTGCACCAGCCGGCCAGCATCACCCGGATCGGCGCCCCGGCCATACATTCATCGATGCTCACGCCGCTGATGCTCATGGCCACGGCCTTCGCCGGCTATTTCGTCTGCGTGCTGATTTTGCGGCTGCGGAGCGAGATCGCCGGGCGCAAGATCCGGGCCCTGCGCCTCATCCAGGCCCAGGGCTGACGCCGCCATTTAAGCCGCCATGGGTCGTGCTTACATGCTTAAATGAAGACCTGTGCTTAGATGAAGGTTTCGGCGCATTGGCGCGCGGAGACGGGTAAGGTTCGGCGATGGACGACATTCGGGCATTTTTCGAGATGGGCGGGTACGGCGTCTATGTGTGGCCGGCATTCGCTGTCACCGCCATCGTCCTTATCGGTCTGCTGCTGGCAAGTCTCAGATCGCTACGTGACAACGAAGAGACGCTCGAGACCCTCCAGGGCGAAAGACGGCGCCGCGCTCCGGGGACCGGGGGTCAAGCCAACGGCACGGACGGAGGCGGGCGGTGACGCGCAAGCGGCGAAGGCTTTACTACGTCCTGTTCGCCATGATCGGGCTTGGCGCCGCGACCGCGCTGGTGCTCAGCGCCATCGATGACGCCTTGGTATTCTTCTACACGCCGACGGACCTCGTCGAGAAAGACATCGCCAAGGACCGGCGCATGAGGATCGGCGGACTGGTCGCGGAAAACAGCGTCAAGCGGGCGGCCGACGGTCTCACCGTGAATTTCATCGTCACCGACCTCACCAACACATTGGCGGTCACCTATAAGGGCATCCTTCCCGACCTCTTCCGCGAGGGCCAGGGCGTCGTCGCCGAAGGCAGAATCGACGCCGGCGGGGTGTTCCGGGCGGACGCGGTGCTGGCCAAGCACGACGAGAACTACATGCCGGCCGAGGTCGCCGAGGCGCTGAAAAAATCCGGCCAATGGAAGGGAGCACCGGGGAAGGGAGCGCCGGCGCCATGATCGCCGAGATCGGCCATTACGCCCTGCTGCTGGCCTTGGGGCTGGCGATCGCCCAAGGCGTGCTGCCGCTTTGGGGCGCCGGGCGCGACGACCCGAAGCTCATGGCCGTCGGGCCGGTGGCGGCGGTCGGGCAGTTCGCCTTCCTCGCCATCGCCTTTGCCAGCCTTACGTACCTCTATGTGGTGTCCGATTTCTCGGTCGAGAACGTCGCCCAGAATTCCCATTCGGCGAAACCGCTGCTTTACAAGATCTCCGGCGTTTGGAGCAATCACGAGGGTTCGATGGTGCTCTGGGTGCTGATCCTGGCCTTGTTCGGCGCCTTGGTGGCGCTTTTCGGGACCAACCTGCCGCCGGGCTTGCGCGCCCGGGTGCTGGCGGTCCAGGGCTGGATCGGCGTCGCCTTCCTGGCCTTCATCCTGTTCACCTCCAACCCGTTTCTCAGGCTTTCCCCGGTGCCGGCCGACGGCAACGGGCTCAACCCGTTGCTGCAGGATCCCGGCCTCGCCTTCCATCCACCCTTCCTTTATCTCGGTTATGTCGGCTTCTCCGTGGCCTTCTCCTTCGCCATCGCGGCGTTGATCGAGGGCCGGGTCGATGCCGCCTGGGCGCGCTGGGTCCGGCCCTGGACGCTGGCCGCCTGGTGTGCGCTCACCCTTGGCATCGCGCTCGGCAGTTGGTGGGCCTATTACGAGCTCGGCTGGGGCGGCTTCTGGTTCTGGGACCCGGTGGAGAACTCCTCGTTCATGCCCTGGCT
>JAZFWG010000071.1:0-12780 GCA_036448135.1 Alphaproteobacteria bacterium | reverse complement strand
AGGAATTCCCCGAGATGCCTGGGAAGCTGACTTTTATTGGCATCTTATGTCTATCCCGGCTTCATCCACCGGCCAACGCACCATTGCCACACGGGAATGTGATTGGGTGGGCGGTGGGCGGTTGTCTAAACTCCCCCGCCGCCTGGCTCCCGGTGCGAAGGCTATTGATTGTCATGCGGGGAAAGTGCAGGCTACGCAAGTCGACGGGAGGCGATAAGGCCGAGAGCCGGCGTCCCGTGAAGCAAAACAGAATGCGGGCGCGGCCAAGCTTCGCCCCGTCAATTTAATTTGTTGCAGTGTCAAAGGGAGACTCCTATGCAAATCCATCTTTCAAGACAGATGCGCCTTGGCTTCATCGGTAGTTTTGCCGCCATCGCCGGGGCCGGCCTCTTGATCCAAGCCAGCCAAGCGACGGCGGCGGAATTCCCGTCCAAGACCATTCACGTCATCAGCCACGCCTCACCGGGCGGCGGCACCGACACCACGGCGCGGATGATGATGATCCGCGCCCGGCGCTATCTCGCCAAGGGCATCAAGAAGTTCAAGAATGCGGGTGTCCCCATGATCGTGGTCTATAAGCGCGGCGGCTCGGGCAAGCTGGCCCATGAATATCTGTTGAGCCGTCCGGCCGATGGGCACACCCTTCTGGCCCTGACCCAGACCCATTTCTACACCATCGCCCGCGGCAAGACCCCTCTCAAGCCGGATGACATAGTGGGCGTCGCCCGGGCCATGGACGATCCCACCTTCATCGTCGTCGGCAAGAACAGCCCCTATAAGGACATCGACGCCCTGATCAATGCCGGCAAGATAAAGTCGATCAACTGGGGCGTCTCTCAGATCGGCGGCACCGAGCATATCGGGCTTGCCCGCTTCGCCAAGGCGGCTGGATTCAAGATCAAGGTTATCCCCTTCGGCTCCGGCGGCAAGATGTTGGCGGCGCTGTTGTCGGGCGCGATCGATGCCACCCTGCCCAATGTGTCGGAAGCCGTGGACCAGATTTCCAGCGGCACCATCCGTCCGCTGATCGTCCTCGCCGCGGCCCGGCTCAAGGATTATCCCAAGGTCCCATCGAGCTTCGAGCGGGGCTGGAAAATCGGGGTTTCCACCACGCGCGGCTACGCCGTGCGCAAGGGCACGCCCGACGCCATCATCAAGAAACTGTCCAAGTCCTTGGTCAAGGCCATGAAGCACGGCACTTTCGCCAACTATTTGAGGGGCTCGGGTCTCGATCCCAAGACCAGCCCCGCCGGTTCCAAGGTGTGGGACAAGCAACTCAAGGCTGAGATCAAGATCGCCGAGAAGGCGCTGAAGGATTTGGGCATGATCAAATAGCTCGCGTGATTGCGGATCGATCACCGTGAGCGATCACACCAACAACGAGAAGTTGGGAAGCGAGAAGGATGCCGGCACCCCGGCATCCTTCTTGCACCGCACCGATCTCTGGATCGCCCTGGTCCTGTTCGCCATCTGCGGTGCGCTGTTCTATGAGACGACGCGGTGGGAAACGGTTATGCCATCGCTTTCCCAGAACATCCCGCCCACATTCTTCCCGCGGCTGGTGCTGGGAGCCATCGTCGTTTTCACCCTGCTTTTGCCCTGTGAGAGCTATTTCGCGGCCAAAAGAGGCGTCAATCTCGACGAGGGCCGCGCTGACCGCATCGAACCCATCACCTGGATAACGGCAGCGGTGCTTGTGGCCATCGTCGCGATCATGCCCTGGCTCGGCACCCTCCTCACCATGGTGCTGGCCAGCGTTGGTCTGCCGATTCTGTGGGGCGAACGGCGCCCCGTGGTCATTGCCCTGTTCGCCGTGCTGTTCCCCTTGATCGTCACCGTGCTGTTCACCGAGGGGCTGAAGGTCTATTTCCTGCCGGGGCTGTTGGAACCGTTTATGGGCTGAGGCGAGAGCATGGACCCCATCATCACCGGGATTCTATTGATCATGGATCCCTTCAACTTATTCCTGATTTTCATCGCCGTCGTGCTCGGCGTCCTGGTCGGGGCCCTGCCCGGGCTGAGCTCGACCATGGCGGTGGCGCTGCTTCTGCCCTTCACCATCACCCTGCAGCCGATTCCGGCCATCGCCATGATGGCGGCGCTCTATTGCGCCGGCACCTTCGGCGGCTCGATCACCGCCATTCTCATCAACACCCCGGGGGCGCCGCCGGCGGTGGCCACGGCGCTGGACGGTTATCCCCTGGCCCAGCGCGGCGAAGCCGGCCGCGCGTTGGGCATCGCCGCGGTGAGCTCGGTCATCGGTGGGATGTTCAGCCTCGTCATCTTCATCATTGCCGCGCCGTTGCTGGCCAGGATCGCCCTCAGCTTCCGGCCTCAGGAATATTTCGCCCTGGCCCTGTTCGGGCTTTCCATGCTGGCTTCGATCTCGGGCAAATCGTCGCTGCGGAATCTCATCGCCGGCGCCTTCGGCGTCCTGGTCAGCACCATCGGCATTCACCTCACCACCGGGGTCGAACGCTTCACCTTCGACATTTCCGACTTCGTCGAGGGCATTCATTTCGTCCCCGTCCTCGTCGGCCTGTTTGCCATGGGCGAACTTTTGAACCAGTGCCAGACCCTCGACACCGTCATCGAGCGCATCAAATCGGTGGCGATCAGACTGCCTTCCATGGCGGATTTCCGTAAATTGAAGGGCACCATCGCGCGTTCGGCGGTGATCGGGACCTTCATCGGCATCCTGCCGGCGGAAGGCTCCACCATCGCCGCCATCATCGGCTACAACGAAGCCAAGCGCTGGTCCAAGAACAAGGACGAGTTCGGCAAGGGCGCCATCGAAGGCATCGCCGGTCCGGAAACCGCCAACAACGCCGCCACCGGCGGCGCCATGGTTCCGACGCTCGCCCTCGGCATTCCGGGCTCCGGCACCACCGCGATCATCCTTGCCGCCATGATGATCCACGGCCTCAGGCCCGGGCCCTATCTGGTGCAGAACACGCCCGAGATCGTCTACGCCATCTTCACCGCCATGTTCATCGCCAACGTCCTGTTCCTGATCATGGGACTGCCCGGCGCCAAGCTGTTCGCGCGCATCACCCTGATTCCGCGCACCCTGCTGTGGCCCGCGGTGTTCGTGTTTTCCATGATCGGGTCCTACGCCTTCTCGCAATCGGTGTTCGATGTCTGGATCATGATGGCTTCGGGGGTTCTCGGTTTCATCATGCTGCGCCACGGTTTCGGCCCGGCGCCGTTCGTCATGGGACTGATCCTGGGCCGCCTGGTCGAGGAAACCTGGTCGCAATCGATGATCATTTTCGACAACAACTGGCTGCGCTTCTTCGAGAGCCCGGTGGTCGATCTGTTTTTCTTCCTCACCCTGCTCGGCCTGTTCGGCCCGATGATCGGGCGCCGCTTCGCCGCCATCATCAACAAGCTCAAACCGGCGGACCAAACCCTGCTCAGCGAATAGGGCAAAGGCGGGCAACAGGGGCCAACAGGTGAACGACGCGCCATCCGCCGTCTCAGATGTCATGGAACAGCTCAGCACCTACATGGCCGGGGCCGTGGACCGCGCCCTTCCCGATGAGGTCGCGGAGAAAGCCAAGCACCATATCCTCGATACCCTGGCCGCCATGGTCTCGGGCTCGCGGCTCAAGCCGGGCCGGCTCGCCATCGCTCTGGTCCGCCAACTCGGCGGCAGGGAAGAGGCCCTGGTGGCGGCAAGCGACGTGGTCACCACCGCCATCGACGCCGCCTTGGCCAACGGCATCCTCGCCCATGCCGACGAGACCGACGATTCCCATCCCGGCTCGTTCAGCCACCCGGGTTGCGCCGTGGTGCCGGCGGCACTGGCCATGGCCGAACGGGGCCAGTGCTCGGGCATGGCACTTCTGCGCGCCGTGGTGTTGGGCTACGACGTCGGCGCGCGGGCCACCATGTCCTTGGGCGTCGATCGCTTTTACGGCGGCCACCACAGCACCCACAGCTTCGCCGCCCAATTCGGCGCCGCGGCGGCGGCCGGCGCCCTCGCCGGGCTTGGGGCCGAACAGATGCGCTGGCTGCTGTCCTACACCGCCCAGCAGGCCTCGGGCATCGCGTGCTGGAACCGGGACGGCGAACATGTGGAAAAGGCCTTCGACTTCGGCGGCATGGGCGCGCGGGACGGCGTCACCGCCGCGGTCATGGTCTCCGCCGGGTTTACGGGCGTAGACGATGTGTTTTCCGGGCCGCGCAACTTCTTCGATGCCTTCGGCGGTGAGCCCGAAGGCATGGGCCGCGAACTCGGCGAGACTTATGAGATCATGAACGCGGCGATCAAGAAATGGTCGGTGGGATCACCGATCCAGGCGCCGCTTCAGTCCCTGGAGGCCCTGATGGCGGACCACGGCATCAAAGCCGATGACATCGCCGCGATCGAGGTCCGCATCTCCAAGGCCGAGGCCCATGTGGTCGACAACCGCGCCATGCCCGACATCTGCCTGCAGCACCTGTTGGCGCTGCTGGTGGTGGATGGCACCGTTGGTTTCGCCTCGAGCCACGATTACGAGCGCATGGCGGCGACGGCAATCCTTATGATGCGCGGCAAGATCGAACTTATCTACGATCCCGACATGGTCCGCCGCCACGGCGCGGTCCGGCTCACCACGGCGGCGGGCGATGTGTTCGACCACCTTACCCGCCATGTGCGCGGCACCGCAGCCAACCCCATGACCCGCGATGAAGTTGGCGCCAAGGCCCGCGACCTCATGGCCCCGATCCTGGGAGCGGACAAGACCGAGATGTTGGCCGCGCGCATCTGGGACCTGGACGGGCTCGGGAGCGCCGATGAACTCCGGCCCTTGCTTATTGCTTGAACGGAACCCGACGCCATGAAGATCGAAAACATCCAGGCCAGCATTCACACCATCTCCATCGAGGTGCCGCTCCTCAAAGAGCGCATCGAAGGCTATGGCCGTGAGGAGCAGCGCCATTTCGTGGTGTGCCGGGTCGAAACCGACGACGGCATCACCGGCATCGGCGTCACCGGCCATTTCCTCTCCCACGGCGTCGTCGCCGCGCTGGAGAAGCATATGCTTCCCCTGTTACGGGGTCGGGACCCCCGTGAGGTCGAGGCCATCCACCGCCTGGTCGGCGCCAAGCTCAACCCCCGGGCCATGACCGGCGTGGTCTCAAGCGCGCTATCGTGCCTCGACATCGCGCTGTGGGACATCCACGGCAAGTTCGCCGGCCGCAGCGTCGCCCAGCTGTTGGGCGCCGACAAGGACCGGGTGCCGGTCTATTGCACCTTCGGCTTTCCCCAGTACGACCACGATCAATTGGCCGAGGCCGCCAAGCTCCACCAGGCCAACGGCTTCGAGCGCTTGAAGATGGTGGTCGCGGTCGATCAGGGCGGCTGGCGCGAGGACGCCAAGCGGGTGCGAACGGTGCGGGACGCGGTGGGCGCCGACGCCGATCTCATGATCGACGCCAATTATCTGTTCACACCCGTGGAAGCCAAGATGCTGTGCCGCGAGATCGAGGACTGTAACCTCACCTGGTTCGAGGAACCATTGCATCAAAACGACGCCAGGGCGCTCGCCGATCTCCGCCGCGCCACCAAGATTCCGCTGGCGGCGGGGCAGATGGAGGGCCACCGCTGGCGCCTGCGCGAGCTGGTGGACCGCCACGCCGTCGATATCCTGCAACCCAATGTGTGTTATTGCGGCGGCTTCACCGAGGCCCGCAAGGCCGCGCACCTGGCCCAGGCCTACAACCTGCCCATCGCCAATGGCGGCGGCTGGCCCCTGTTCAACATGCACCTGATGGCCGGGATGGCCAATGGCTGGCTGGTGGAATGGCATCTCGGCATGGTCGCGGTGGGCGAGACCATCTTCAAGGACCCGCCGCGCCCCGAAGGCGGCGTCCTCCGTATCCCCGACGCCCCGGGCCTCGGCCTCACCGTCGATGAGGACGCCCTCAAGGACACCTTGATCAAGGACTAGCTGGGATCAGGGAGTTGCTGGGGCCTATTGGCAAAACTCTTCGCGGATGGCGTCGGTATGCTGGCCGGGGGCCGGCACCGGGCCGAGACGGCGGGGAGTGTCATCCCCGGTGCCATGCCAATTCGCCGGCGGCGCCACCAACTCGACCGGGCCCGAGGGCGTCTCCACCCAGATGCGGCGAAGCCCGGGATGACGCGCCAGCCCATCGACGCCGTTGACCCGGCCATAGGCAATGCCGGCCGCTTCGAGGCGGGAGATCAACTCATCGGCTTTGAGGGGGGCGAACTGGGCGTCGATCTCTTGATCCAGTGTCGTGCGGTTGGCAACCCTGGCTGGGTTGTCGGCGTATCTGCGGTCGTCTGCGAGTTCGGGCCGGCCCAGCACGTCAGCGCAGAAACGCCGCCATTCCCGGGGGTTCTGGATACAAATCATGATCTCGCCATCTAAGACCTTGTAGGCCCCGTAAGGCGCAATGGAGGGATGGTGAAGCCCGGCGCGGGGTGGCGCCTTGCCGCCATGTTCATAATGCAGCAGCGGAACCGTCATCCAATCAGCCATGCCGTCGAACAGCGACACCCGCAACCCGGCGCCGACGCCGCTGCTTTGGCGCTGGATCAAGGCCTCGAGAATGGCGCTATGGGCATAGAGCCCGGCGGCGATGTCGCACACCGAGACCCCAACCCGGCCCGGCGCCGCGGGCGTGCCGGTGACCGAGGCGAGCCCGCTTTCGCCCTGTACCAGAAGGTCATAGGCCTTCATGTCACGGTATGGGCCCCCCTCGCCATAGCCCGAGATATCGCAGGTGATGAGGCCCTGGTGGCGCCGGCGCAATTGCGCCGAATCAAACCCCAGCCGCGCCGAGGCTCCGGGCATCAGGTTCTGGATGAAGATATCGGCCTTGGCCACCATACGGCCTGCCAACGCCTTGTCATCGGCGGTCTTGAGATCGAGGGTGACGGATTCCTTGCCCCGGTTGAGCCAGACGAAATATGCGCTTTCGCCATGGACCACATGGTCGTAATCGCGGGCGAAATCGCCTTCGGGGCGCTCGATCTTGATCACCCTGGCGCCGGCATCGGCAAGGCGTGAGCTTGCCAGCGGCGCCGCCACCGCTTGCTCCAGGGCAATAACCAGGGTTCCTTCAAGCGCGCCGGACATGGTTTCCGTCAATACAATCTGATCAATACGACCGGGGCAGGCCGAGCACATGCTCGGCGAGATAGGCCAGGATCAGATTGGTGGAGATCGGCGCCGTGCGGTAAAGCCGGGTCTCGCGGAATTTGCGCTCGACATCGTACTCCTCGGCGAAGCCGTAGCCGCCGAAGGTCTCAAGACACATATCCGCCGCATCCCACGACGCTTCCGAGGCCAGGAGCTTGGCCATGTTGGCTTCGGCGCCGCAGGTCTCGCCCCGGTCGAACAGATCGGCGGCGCGGGCCACCATAAGATTGGCGGCCTCGGCCCTCGCATGGGCGCGGGCGATGGGGAACTGCACCCCCTGGTTCTGGCCGATGGGGCGGTCGAACACCACCCGCTCATTGGCGTAAGCGGTGGCCTTGGCGATGAACCAGCGGGCATCGCCTATGCATTCGGCGCCGATCAGGATGCGTTCGGCGTTCATGCCGTCGAGGATATAGCGGAAGCCCTCGCCTTCGGCGCCGATCAGGCTTGTCGCCGGCACCCGCAGCTGGTCGAAGAAAAGCTCGGTGGTGGCGTGGTTGATCATGGTGCGCACCGGCTTGATGGTAAGCCCGGATTTCACCGCCCGGGCCATGTCGACCAGGAACACCGAAAGCCCGTCGCCGCGCCGCGTGATCTGGTCCTCGGGCGTGGTGCGGGCCAGCAACACCATCAGATCCGAATGCTCGGCGCGCGACGTCCACACCTTTGCGCCGTCGATGACGTAATCATCGCCATCGCGCACGGCGCGGGTCTTGAGGCCCAAGGTGTCGCTGCCGGCCGAGGGCTCGGTGACGGCGAAGGCCTGGAGGCGCATATCACCGGCGGCGATGGCGGGGAGGTACTGGTCCTTCTGGGCATCCGAGCCGTGGCGCAACACCGTGCCCATGACATACATCTGGGCATGGCACGCCGCGCCGTTGCCGCCGGATTTGTGGATTTCCTCGAGGATCGCCGCCGCCGCGGCGATGCCGAGGCCGCTGCCGCCATAGCTTTCCGGGATCAGGGCGGCGAGATAACCGGCTTCGGTCAGCGCGCTGACGAATTCCTGGGGATAGCTGCGCGCCCGGTCGTGACCACGCCAATATTCACCGGGAAAGCGCGCGCACAGCTCACGCACGCCGGCGCGGATATCGTCGAAGCCTTCCATACCCCGGCCTTATGCCGCCACCAGCGATGCGGCGCGCGCCGCCACCGCGCGGCCCATCTCCCCGGTCGAGGCGGTGCCGCCGAGGTCGGGGGTCAGGGTCTTGGCGTCTTTGATGGTCTCCTTGATGGCGCCGTCCATGGCCGAGGCGGCCAAGATGAGCGCTCCGTCGCCGCGTTGGCGCCCGAGCCAGTCCAGCAGCATGGCCACGGACATGATCAAGGCATAGGGGTTGGCGACGCCTTTTCCGGCGATGTCCGGGGCCGAACCGTGGGCGGCCTGGGCCATGGCGTATTTCGGGCCCATCTGCAGCGCCGGCGCCAGGCCGAGGCCGCCGACCAGGCCCGCCGCCAGGTCCGACATGATGTCGCCGAACAGGTTGGTGATCACCACCACGTCGAATTGTTTCGGATTCATGGCGAGTTTAAGGGCGAAGGTGTCGACCATGACCTCGTCGAAGGTGATGCCGGGAAACTCCCCCGCCACCTTGCGGCATTCTTCGGCGAACAGCCCGCAGCCGAGCTTGAACACCGTGTCCTTGTGCACCGCGGTGACATGGCCGCCGCGCGCCTCGGCGTATTCACAGGCGATGCGCGCCAACCGCGCCGAGGCCTTCCGCGTGATGACCCGGATCGAAAGCGCCATGTCCTCGCTGGGCATGAATTCGCCCTCGCCCACCACCATGTTGCGGTCGGGCTGGAAGCCCTCATTGTTCTCGCGCACAATCAACACGTCGACCCCGTCATGGAGCGAAGGGACGTTGGCATAGCTCAGCGCCGGGCGGATGTTGGCGTAGAGATCGAAATGCTTGCGGATGATGGGGTGGGGGTTGAAGGCGCCCTCGCCCAACTCACGGTAGGCCTGATGGCCGATCGGCCCCAGCACCCAACCGTCGAGGGCGGCCAAGCGGTCGATGGTGTCAGCGGGCATGGTGGTGCCGGTGGCGTCATAGGCGGCGCGGCCGATGGGGATGTCGATCCATTGGGCGGCGACCCCGACGGCATCAAGCGCCGCTTTGGCGACGGTGATGGCCTCGGGCACCACTTCCGGCCCGATATCGTCGCCCAGCAATACGCCCAGTCGGTAGCTCATGGCTCAGCCCTCCCCTCCGAAGAATCCGGCCATGGCGCCGATGCAGAGCTCGGGATGTTCTTCCGCCGGATAGTGACCTGAAGGCAGGGGCATGGCGATGGGGTCGTCACTCCAATCCCGCCACGCCTCCATGGGCTGGAAATGGCGGCCCACATGGCTGTTCTCGCCCCACATCACCAACAACGGGCATTGGATCTTGTTCCCCGCGGCAAGATCGGCGGCATCGAGCGGAAAATCCACCGCAAGGGTCGCGCGGTAGTCCTCGCACACCGCGTGGATGTTCTCGGGCGTACAGCAGCGGATATATTCGGCCATGGCGTCTGGGGTGAAGGGCCCAAGCCCGACGCCTTTCTTGTCGAGTTTCTTTTTCATGTAATAGGCCGGGTCCGCCGCCAACAGCTTTTCGGGAAAATCGTAGGGCTGGGCCATGAAGAACCAGTGATAGGACTCGACGGCCCAACCCAAGGGGATGGCCGACAGAATATGATGGGTGGGCACGATATCGAGCACGGCAAGCTTCAAGACCTTGTCGGGATGATCGAGAGCCATGCGGTGGCCGACCCGGGCGCCACGGTCGTGGCCGGCCACGAAGAACCGGTCGTGGCCAAAATGGGCCATGATTTCGACCTGATCCTCGGCCATGGCGCGGAAGGAATAGGCATCGTGGCCGGGGCCGCCATCGGGCTTGGAACTGTCGCCATAACCGCGGAGATCGGTGGCGACCACGTGAAAGTCGCGGGCAAGTTCGGGCGCGGTCTTGTGCCACATGACATGGGTCAAGGGGTTGCCGTGGAGCAGCAAAAGCGGCGGACCCTTGCCGCCATGGACCAGATTGATGACGGCGCCGCTGGTCTCGATTTGGGCTCGGTTGAATCCCTCGAACATGGTTCCTGCGGGTGGTATTTCCTGGTTTCGCTCGCCTATATATAGTCCCAAACTCATGCCCGCGCTATTCGCTTGAGCCCGAAGCCGGCGGCGATTTTTGCTGCCGATGGGCGGCTCAGCGGTTAATGTTGGCCAGCGCAAGCTATCGGTTTCACCACCCCACCCCGTTACCGCATCCAACAGGAGACGCGCGTGCCCGCTCCAAGAAGGGAACATCGGTGATCGACGTCCTGTTTCCCCAGGGCATCGACCCCTTCGCGGGGCTGCCCATGGCCGTCATCGCGATGGTGGTCGTGATCTATTTCATGGCCTTCATACTGCGCGGCGCCATCGGTTTCGGCTCGGTAACCCCGACGGTGCTGCTGACGTCGTGGGTGCTGGAGCCCCACCACGCGGTGCTGCTGGCGCTGACCACCACGGTCGCCGCCCAGGGCCAGCTTCTGCCCGAGGGCTTTCGCAATGGTGATTGGAAAATCACATGGCCGATTCTGGCCGCCATCTCCATCACCATTGTCGCCGGGATCTTCGTGTTCATACGGCTGAATGCAAACTGGCTCACCCTCATCATCGGCGTGGTGATGTGCTGGACCGTGTTCATGGAATACCGCAAATTGCTCGAGCGCCTGGGCAAGTACATCGACATGCGCGCGCCGCGCAACGCCTTCGCGCTTGCCAGCGTCTCAGGCCTGATCGCCGGCACCGTCGGCGCCGGGGGCATGCTGTTCCTCGCGGTCTATCTCAAGCTCGCCTGCGAGACCGCCCAGAAACTTCGGGCCACGGCGCTGTTGGTCAGCGGGCTGTTCATGATCTGGCGGTTTCTCGTCGCCTTGGGCGCCGGCTTGATTTCCTCCAACCTGATCCTGGAGGCCATATTGTTGCTTCCGGCGATCTATCTCGGCGGTTGGATCGGCATAAAGTTCTTTCAGAGCCTCACCGACGAGAGGTTCTTCCGCCTGTTCCAGCTGTTCCTGATGGTAATGGCGGTGGGCCTGGTGGCGAAAGGATTGCTACAAATCCTGTGACCCGGCCTTGATGGGGCTATAATGGGCCGGATATAGGAAAACGGCGGCAAGGCCGCCCAAGGTGTGTTCTCATAAAGGTAGACCCGGCGTGTTAGAGCTTTACCACAACGACATGTCGACCTGTTCCGCCAAGGTGCGCTTTGCCCTGGCGGAAAAGGGCCTCGACTGGGACGCACATCATCTCGACCTCCGCGGCGGCGATCAGCAGAAGCCCGATTACGTCAAGCTCAACCCCAACGCGGTGGTGCCGACCCTGGTCCATGACGGCCGCGCCATCATCGAATCGACGGTGATCAACGAATATCTCGACGACGCCTTCCCGGCGCCTGCGCTGAAACCCGCCGACGGCTATGACCAGGCGCGGATGCGGCTTTGGACCAAACAATTGGACGAGGGCGTCCACGCCGCCACCGGCGTGATCAGCACCGGCATCGCCTTCCGCTACCAGAAACTGGTCCACGGCAATGATGCGATCGAGGCCCAACTCGCCAAGATGCGCGATGCCGCCAAGCGCGAGCGCATGCGCGACACCATCTTCAACGGCGTCGATTCACGGTTCGTCCAGGGCGCGATCCAGCGTTTCGACAAGCTTCTGGGGGATATGGAGGCGGCGCTGGGCGAACGCGGGCCGTGGCTGGCGGGGGCGGACTTCTCCCTCGCCGACATCAATTACGCCCCCTATATGGCGCGGCTCGAACATCTCCAGCTCTCGGCGCTGTGGCATAGCCGCCCCCATGTGGCGGACTGGTACACCCGCCTCCAGGACCGCGGCGGCTACCACAAAGGCATCGTAAAATGGTTCAATGCCAAATATCTCAGCCTGATGGCGGAAAAAGGCGCCGAGGTCCAACAACGGATTATCGGGCACCTCGAAGCCGCCTAACCAGCGGAGCCAGATCATGAGCCAGATTATGACCATGCAGCAAACCATCGAAGCCAAGCTCACCGACGCGCTGGCGCCGGATCATCTCGAGGTCATCAATGAAAGCCATATGCACAATGTGGCTGAGGGCTCGGAATCCCACTTCAAGTTGATCATCGTCGCCGGCCGGTTCCAAGACTTAAACCTGATCGGGCGCCACCAATTGGTCAATTCCATCCTCGCCCATGAGCTCAAGGACGGCATTCACGCCCTGTCACTCCGCACCCTGACCCCGGAGGAATGGACCGACCGTGGCGGAGAGACCACGGCCTCGCCGCCATGCCTCGGCGGCGCCAAGGCCGAGAATTAGGGCAAGCCACACCTTGCCTCAAGGCGGGGAAAGATGAGAGAATTGGCGCCAAGATGAGATGATGCCCCAACAGGGCATCACCCAAGCAACGAAACGAACCCCGGTGGGGTCAAAAAGGGAGACTTTTCATGACGATTACACGTATTACTTCCGGCCTTGTGCTGTCCGCCGCCATGGTCGCGGCGCTCACCGTGCCTGAAACCCAGGCCAAATCGGTCGCCGATTTCTACAAGGGCACGAAGCTGATCCACTATGTGGGATATCACCCCGGCGGCGGCTACGAC
>JAZFWG010000070.1:0-9951 GCA_036448135.1 Alphaproteobacteria bacterium | reverse complement strand
GCTGGCCGGCTACATCTTTCTCTGCCGCCATATCACCCTGCCGACCGGGGGCTACATGACCGAGGTGATCGGAAAATTTTCACCGGACAAACGCAGGTTGGTGATTTACGACCAGCTCAACCCCGCCTATGCCAAATATTACCGCAAGCATGAGGCCATGGCATTGCTGCGCGATGCCGGGTTCAAGAATATCCGCATCCACCACCGCCATGGCTACAGCTGGACCGTCATGGGCGAGAAATAGCACCCGGTTTTGCCGCTCCCGGTTGGTGCGTCACCGGCAAAAAAAGCGCCCGCCAAAAAAAACGCCCCAGTTACGGGGCGCTGGAAGGTCTTGCCACTGAGCGGTTCTACTTCTTGATCCCCAGGGCCTTGCGTGTGCGTTTGATGATCTTGTCGTCGGTGTCGGCGATGCGTGTCGCCGCGGCCTGGAGCTTCTGCCAGGGCTGCGGGTTCCAGCTCATGCGCCGCCCCTTGGCTTCCGCCTTGGCCTTGGGGTCGTTGAGCGCACTCTTGAACGCGGCGCGGAGCGCGGCCAGGCGGTCCTTCGGCACCCCGGGAGGCGCCAGCCAGGCGCGGCCCAGCACACCACTGCCGAACACCAGCTCCATGACCTTCTTGTCGTTGGGATCTTTGACCATGTCGATCAGCAGCGGCACATTGGGCAGGTTGGGATTGGGTTCCAAATCGGCGATGCCGAGATTGACGATCAGGCCCTTCTCGACCCAATGGGGCCGGATGGCGATGATCGAGGCATAGACCCCGGCGCGGCCCTGGACCTCGCCCCGGTCGACGGCGGCATCGACGCCGTTCATGCCCCGATAGCCGGAGATGACCTTGAATTTGGTGCCCAGCAGCGCGTTGGTCACCGTCGGAATGGTATAGGTCTGCGAGCCCTTGCCGGTCGAGCCCATGGTGACGGTCTGTTTCTTGGCGTCGGCCAGGGTTTTGACGCCCGACTTCTTCATCACGCTGATCAGGCTGCGGGTGTAGTCGGCGCCACCCAGATAGCCGAAGTGCTTGGGATTGTACTTGATGCCGACGGCGCGCAGCCGCGACGCCATCGGCGTGTCGGACAACAGGATGCCGATCATGGTGCCGTCCTGGGGCTTGGTGTTGTAGAGGAAATTGGCCGCCTTGGTGCCGCCGGCGCCGCCCATGTTCTGGATGATGAATTTGGGATTGCCCGGGGTGTATTTCTGCAGATAAGGGCTCAGCAGCAGCGAATACCGCGTGTGGTTGCCGCCCGGCCCCGCCGCCACCAGGATGGTGACGGTCCTGCCCTTGTAAAAATCGGCAACCGATGCGGCCGAAGCCGGCGTGGACGCCGCGGTGGCCATGACCATGGCGAAGGCCGAAGCCGCGCTCAAAAATGTACGTGTAAACATTTACGTTCTCCCAGTTAGGGCCACGCAAAAGGCCCGAATGATGTGGGCCGTTCCCCCGGCCCGGATTGTTAGCCCATCGATCCTACACCAACACCGCCCGGCAGAGGAACCGGCATGTTGGGGGCGTGTTTACGGCGGGAATGGCCCCCCCCCAACCATCCCTACTTACAATCCACCACCTTGGCTTCGCCGCCGTTGCCGGGGTAGGTGACGGTGCAGTTCATGCCGACCTTGAGCTTGCCGCGGTCGCTGTCCTCGCCCTTGATGATGATGCGCGAGCGCGAGCGGCTGATCTTGACCTTGTGCTCCTTGCCCTTGACCTTGAAGAACAGCCGCCGGCCGCCGCGCTTGATCTTGGAGAGGCTGACCCGGACCTTGCGCATGGCGCCCTTGGGTGCCATCGGCCCGCCGGCGCTTTGCCAGTGCTTGTCCCAGGCCTTGAGCACCGTCGGGTAGATGGTTTCCAACAGATGCGGGTGGCGCAGCGCCACCTTCTTGCCGACCAGTTGACCGGCGAAGCGCAGCAGGCCCTTGTCTTGCAAGTCCTTGTGAACCGGCGAGGCCTCGGTGGCGTAGTACTGGGTGATCTGGCCTTCCTTGCTGAGGAACCAGTTGATGAAGATCTTGGCCGAATAGGGGCTGGGGCTATTGTTGAGCATGACGAGTTCGGAGATCGTCGCCGTCGCCGGGTCGGGGCAATGCCAGGCCACCGGCCCGCCCTTGTCGGCGTAGGTGCCAACCCGGTACGACGTCGCCGGGATCGAGGCATGGAACTCGCCCGCCGTGGTCAGCGACACCATGGCGCGGATGCCTTCCTTGCGCAGCTGGGGATTGGACGTGCCGAACAGCCCGGCCATGAAGTCGCGGCCCCATTTCTCGCCCTGGTGGTTCCACAGTGCCAGCAGCCAGTTGTTGGGGCGGTTGGCGAGGCCGAGATTCTTGTTGTGCCAGGCCGGGTTGGTGACCAGATCGTCCCAGGTCTTGGGCAGGTCGCGCTTTTTCACCAGCTTGGTGTTGTAGGCCATGCACCAGTATTTGAGCCGCTCGCCGACCCACAGCCCGTCCTTGGCGCGCATGCCCTCCACCACGTTCTTGAAATTGGGAATGTCGCGAAGATCGGCCAGCGCCCCGAGCCTCTTGTATTCCTTCACCTGGGAGCCGATGGCGGCGATGATGTCGGTGATGACGCGGCCTTCGCGGTAGGCGATCAGGGGCTTGGTGACCCGGCCGAAGCGGTTCGAGCGGATATAGCCGAACTTGATGTAGGGATAGCGCGCCTTGAACGGCGCCGAGAAGGAGGACCATTCCTCGAGGCCGATGGTGCCGATATATTTGAGCCTGCCTTCCTTCTTGGCCTTGGCGATCCACGATTTGGGGAATTTGAGTTCCTGGTCGAGCCCGGCAAGGATGCCGGCATCGAGTTTCAGTTTCTTGAGGATGTCCTGGGTTGCCTTGGGAAGCTCGGCGGCCAACGCCGGCGCGGCAAAACCTAGCCCCAAGGCAAGCGCCACAACGGCGCCGAGTGATGTGATGGCTTTGGCGGATGACATGATGCTCTCCCTTTGCATTGCCTTTCAGGCGTTATGGTTCAGTATCCGATGGCGGCGCCGTCCTTGCGCGGGTCCGAGGCGCCGGTCAGCACGCCATTGTCATGGTCGATCCAGATCGCCTGGCCGCCGCCGATGGGCTTTTCGGCGCCGACGAAGCGGTGGCCCAGTTTCTCCAGCCCCTCGATGGCGTCCGGGGGCATGCCGGCTTCGACCTCGACATAGTTCTCGAACAAGGGGAACAGCCGCGGCAGATCCAGGGCCTCCTGGAGATCGAGGCCGAAATCCCAAAGATTGGTGAGGAAATGGGCGTGTCCCGCGGCCTGGTACTGGCCGCCCATGACCCCGAAGGGCATCACCGCGCGGCCGTCCTTGGCCGCCATGCCCGGGATGATGGTGTGCATCGGCCGCTTGCCCGGCGCGATGCAATTGGGGTGGCCGGGGTCGAGCACGAAACCCGAGCCCCGGTTGTGCAGGATGACGCCGGATTGGGGACCGACGATGCCGCTGCCGAAGGCCTTGAAGATGGAATTGATCAGGCTCACCGCCATGCCGTCGCCATCCACCACGCAGAGATAGACCGTGTCGGCGTGGACGGGGAACTTGCTCGGCGGCAGCGGACCCATGGCGCGGTCCCGGCTGATGGCCTGGGCGCGCCGGGCGGCGTGGTCCGCCGACAAAAGCCAGTCCACCGGGACATCGGCCTTGGCCGGGTCGGCGAGCAGGTTGTCGCGGTCCTGATAGGCCAGGCGCACCGCCTCGATCTCCAGATGCAGGCGTTCCACCGACAACGGTTCCAGCCCCGAGACATCGAAATTGCCGAGGATGTTGAGGATCTCCAGCGCCGCCACGCCCTGGCCGTTGGGCGGGCATTCATAGACCTCAAAACCTGCATATTCGGTCTTGATCGGGGTGACGTATTCGCCCTCGGCGGTGGCGAAATCATCCATTGTGTGGAGCCCGCCCAGGCTTTGCAGATGGCCGACGATGTCTTCGGCCACCGGGCCGGTGTAAAAGCCGTCGCGGCCGCGCTCGGCGATGATCTCCAGGGTCTTGGCCAATTCGGGGAAGCGGTGACGCCCGCCGACCCTCGGGGTCGTGCTGTCGCTTAAGAACATGAGCGCGGCATTTGCGTCATGCCTCAGGGTGTCGGCGGCGCCGTGCCAGTCGGATGCGATCCTGGACGACACCGCGAAGCCGTCGCGGGCGAAGGCGATGGCGGGCTGCAACACCTCGGCCAGACTTTTGCGGCCATGGTCGGCGATCAGGCGCGCCCAGGCATCGATGGCGCCGGGCACGGTGACCGCGTGGGGGGTATGGGAATCGATCTCGCGGATGCGGTGTGCGGCATACCACGCCGAGGTGGCCGCCGCCGGCGCCCGCCCCGAGCCGTTATAGGCGATGGGCTCAGCGCTGCCCTTGGGCGAGATCAGGGCGAAGCAATCGCCGCCGATGCCGGTGGATTGGGGCTCGATCACGCATTGCACGGCGCAGGCGGTAACGGCGGCGTCGACGGCGTTGCCGCCGGCTTGCAGCATGGTGATGGCGGCAAGCGTCGCCAGCGGTTGGGAGGTGGCGGCCATGCCGTTGAGGCCATGGACCGGCGAGCGTCCGGGCAGTTGCAGGTTTCTCATGATCTTTCTTATCTGTCTAAGCCATTCCTGCCATAGCCTATGTCCGGCGCGGTGGCGACGCAAGGGGGGCGCAGTTCCGGGTTGGCCTTGTCCCAAGCCCAACGCGTGCTAGGTTAGCGCCCGATTTTGATCCCATGGCACGATCACCATGACCTTCGAGCAAGCGTTTCTCCTCGGCCTGCTGGCCGCCATCTTCGCCCTGTTTGTCTGGGGCAAGTGGCGCTACGACGTGGTCGCCTTCCTCGCCCTGTTGGCCGCCACGGTTGCGGGCATGGTGCCGCCCGCCGAGGCCTTCCTCGGTTTCGGCCATCCCGCCACGGTGACGGTGGCCTGCGTCCTTATCCTCAGCCGGGCGTTGGTCAATTCCGGCGCCGTCGATCTGGTGGCGCGGACCCTGATGCCGCCGGTCAAGTCCCCGAGCCAGCATGTCGGCATGCTCGCGGGCATCGCCGGGGCGCTGTCGGCGGTGATGAACAATGTCGGCGCCTTGGCATTGCTGATGCCGGTGGCCCTGCAGTCGGCAGCCAAGGTCAAACGCGCGCCGGCGGTGATCCTGATGCCGCTGTCGTTCGGCTCGATCCTCGGCGGGCTCGTCACCCTGATCGGCACGCCGCCCAACATCATCATCGCCACCTTCCGCGCCGAGATCGCGGGCGCGCCCTTCTCCATGTTCGATTTCACGCCGGTAGGCGGCGCCATCGCCATCGGCGGCATCCTTTTCGTCGCCACCATCGGATGGCGGCTGATCCCGAAGACGCGGCGCGCCAAGCTCTCGGCCCACGATCTGTTCGAGATCGAGGACTATATCAGCGAGGCCCAGGTGCCAAAGGACAGCAAGGCCATCGGCCAGACCCTCGCCGAACTCGGCGATGCCGCCGAGGCCCATGATGCGGTAATCCTGGAGTTGATCCGCGACAAAAGCGCCCTTGCCACCGGGCGGCGGCGGGAAAAGGTGCGGGCCGGAGATGTGCTGACCATCGAATCGCCGCCCGACGCCCTGGACAAGGTGCTGGCGACCCTTGATCTCAAGCGGGTGGGGGGAGCCCAGGACCGCGCCCGTTTTCTCGGTGGCGACGATGTCATCATGATGGAGGCGGTGGTGGCAACTTCTTCCACCATGGCCGGCCGTACCCCCGAAGCCTTGCGCCTGCAGGGCCGGCGCAATGTCAATCTGTTGGCGGTGTCGCGCCAGGGCCGGCCGTTTCGCGGCCGCCTCAAGACCTTCCGCTTCCGACCTGGTGATATCCTGCTGCTGCAGGGCGATGCCGAGCGCGTGGCCGAACTCATGATCCGTTTCGGGTGCCTGCCCCTGGCGGAACGGCGCCTGCAGACCGGCAATCCGCAATTGGCCGTGATCTCGATCGGTGTGTTTGCCGCCGCCGTGGTGGGCGCCAGCCTCGGATTGTTGAGCCTTCCCGTGGCCCTGGCCCTGGCGGCGGTGGTGATGGTCGTGCTCAACATCGTGCCGCCGCGGGACATCTATGACAGCGTCGACTGGCCGGTGGTGGTCCTGCTTGGCGCCATGATCCCGATCGGCGCCGCGCTGAATGCCACCGGCACCACCGGGTTGATCGCTACCGCCCTGGTCGATGTGACGGCGGGATCCGGGCCCGTGGTGCTGTTGGTGCTGTTGATCGTCGTCACCATGACGCTGTCGGATATCCTCAACAACGCCGCCACCGCCGTGGTCATGGCGCCGATCGCCATGGGCATGGCCCAGCAATTGGGGGTCAATCCGGACTGTTTCCTGATGGCGGTGGCGGTCGGCGCGTCCTGCGCCTTTCTCACCCCCATCGGCCACCAGAACAACACCCTGATCCTCGGCCCCGGGGGCTATCATTTCGGCGATTATTGGCGCATGGGCCTGCCGCTCGAAATCTTGATTCTTCTTATCGGAGTGCCCATGCTGTTGTGGATATGGCCGTTATGAGGACTTACCGGAGCTGGGCGGTTTCGGCCATGCTATTGGCCGCAATGGTGCTCGGCGGCTGCGTCGGCTCTCCGGCGACCACCGAGCAATATGAAAAACTGCTCGACGCCTGGATAGGCCATGACGAGACGTTGCTGGTCCGGACCTGGGGCAAGCCATCGCAAAGCCGTTTCCTGACACCAAAGGAAAAGCCCGCCGGCGGCAAGGAGCTCGCGTATTACAATCCCGGCATCTACAGCTGGTGCATGACCCGGTTTACCCTCGATAAGGACAACATCGTCCGGCGCTGGCGCCATGAAGGCTCGGGCTGCAAGACCTATCGTCCCGATGCCGCCTGCAAGCAAGCCACCCAAACCGGCCACCGCATGGGCCTGCCCTGGCTCGCTTACCCTTGCCCGTCACCGGTCCGGGCGCCGGCCAAGCCATCATAAATTCTACAGCAGCGCGTGGACGCGGCGGCGCAGCACCGCCACCACGTCGGCCTCGAACCATGGATTGCGCTTTATCCAGGCGGTGTTGCGCCAACTGGGGTGGGGCAGGGCGAGGAATTCGGGCCCATGGTCGTGGAAATTCCGCACCGTCTCGGTCATCGAACGGGTGCGCCCATCATGGAGGTAGTAACCCTGGGCATGGGCGCCGACCAGCAGCGTAAGCTCGACCATAGGCAGACGGCTGCGGATTTTGCCGTGCCAGGCCGGGGCGCATTCCGGGCGTGGTGGCGCGTCACCGCCTTTGGCCAGCCTTCCGGGATAGCAGAACCCCATGGGCATGATGGCGATGCGGCTTACGTCGTAGAAGGTCTCCCGGTCGACCGCCATCCATTGGCGTAGGCGCTCGCCGGAGGGGTCGTCCCAGGGGATGCCGCTGGCGTGGACCTTGGTTCCAGGCGCCTGGCCGATGATGAGTATCCGGGCCGTGGCGGCGGCACGCAGCACCGGGCGCGGGCCCAAGGGCAAGTGTTCGGCGCACAGACGGCAGGCGCGGACCCGCTCAATAAGGGCGCCGAGGGGCTCGGCGATCGCCACCGGGTCAGCTATGTCCACCATTCTCCTCGACCTCGACCATGTTGTTGAGCTCGCGGCCATCGAGGTAGCGGCGCAGATTGCCGGCGACGATCTGGGTCAAGCGCTGTTTCTGGGCGAGATCGCCGTGACCGCCGATATGGGGCGAAATCAGGACATTCTTCATGCGCCACAGCGGGCTCGATGGCGCCAAGGGCTCGGTCTCGGTGACGTCGAGCCCGGCGCCGAAGATGCGCCCTTCCTCCAGGGCGGCGATCAGGGCGGCTTCGTCGATCAGGGGGCCGCGGGCGGGATTGATGACGATCGCCGATGGCTTCATGGCGGCAAAGCCCTTGGCGTCGAGGAAATGGTGGGTCTCGTCATCCAGGGTCATGGTCAGCATGACCACGTCCGCCATGGCCAGGACCTCGCGGAAGCGGTCGCGGCCCACCACCCGGTCGATGAATTCGCCGGCCTGGCCCCGGCGCGAGACCCCGATGACGGTCATGCCGAAGGCCTTGGCCTTCTGCGCAATCTCATGGCCGGTGGCACTCAGCCCGGCGATGACCATGGTCCTGCCGGCGGGTCCCTGGACCACGTCGCACATGGCCCCGCGCGCCCATTCCTGCCGCTCGCGGTAGTCCTCGAATTGGCGGAACCCGCGCATCACCCCCAGCATCAGCGCCATGGCATGGGCGGCGAGGATGTCGGCGCGCAGCCCACGGGCATTGGTGATCCGCACCCCCGGCGGCAGGTTCTGGCGTGCCTCCATGTCGACGCCCGACGTGGTGAACTGGATCCATTCGAGATTGGCGCAATTGGCGTTGACGGCGGCGGCAACCTCGGTGCGGTAAAAGGCTGAGGTGTTGGTGATGAGGATTTCGGTGTCGGCCATGGCCGCGGCGAGTTCCTCCACCGAAGCCACCTTGCGGAAGTTGAATTCGGGGAAGTCGCGGCAAAAGCCATCATCGACAATGTCGGAATGGGCCGGGACCATCAGGGTGACGTTGGTGGCCATGGTGTTAGAACCCTTGATCAAGGCCTGGTCAGGGAATCCGGTAGAGGTTTTTGGCGTTGTTGTAGACCAGGTTGGTCTTGACCTCGTCGCTAAATCCGGGTTTGGCCAGGAAGGCGGGAAGCTCCGTGGTCAGGTCCTCGATGGTGGGCTCATGGGGATAGTCGGAGGCATAGATGATGCGCTCCGAGCCGATCATGTCGATGACATATTTGAGCGACATTTCGCCCAACTCCATGGACACCCAGATATGTTCGCCCTCGCGGAAATAGTCCGAGGGCTTTTTCTTCATGGTCTTGCGCACCTGGACGCCGTGGATCGAATCATATTCGGAATCGAGCCGGTCCATCATGAACGGCACCCAGGAACAGCCGGCTTCGAGGAAGACGAAACGCAGTTTGGGGAAGGTGTCGAACACGCCGGAAAACATCATATCGGCGAGATGGATGAACAGCGGGATCGGATGCTCGAGGGTATGGGACGAGATATAGCGCTTGAAATGGTCGAAGCCGAAGCCTTCGCTGGGCGCGCCGTGGATCGCCAGGGCCATGTCCTGGCGCTCGGCCTCCTGATAGATCGGCCAGAAGAACTCATCGCCGTAGGACCGCCCCGTCGAGGTCGCCGACGGCAGGACCATGGCGCAGAAATTCTTGCGCTCGGTGGCGGCGCGCTTGAGTTCCTTGACGGCGGCGGCCGGGTCCTGGACCGCTATGACGCCGACGCCATAAAGGCGGTCGTCCTTCTTGGTGTAGCGCTCCTCCAGCCAGTTGTTGTAGGCGGTGGCGGTGGCGATGGCGAAGGGGATGTCCCGCATCAGCCCATGGGCCAAGGCCGCGGTGGGGTAGAGGACACTGCCCTCGGCGCCGATTTCATCCAGGCATTCGGCCCAGATTTCGGCGTTGGTATGCCAGTATTTGCGGTTGGAATCCGCCTTCAGCAGCATCGGCCCGCGCGACCAGCCGTCGAGGCTGGGAAAGATACTGAAGGGCTTGATGCGTTTGCCGCCGGCATAGTCGCCCTCGAAATGCTGGCTCAGCTCGTCGTCGTCCTCGATCACATGGCCGTCGCCGTCGAAGACTGGAAAATCGTGTTTCACCTTCCTTTGCTCCCCGGTGATCAAAGCTTCGCGCCCACCATAGATAGGCGCCGCAAGGCCCCTGCGCATCGCTTAAGCAGAATACCAGCACCGTGAGGGCCGGGGCAACCGGCGGCGGTCGCTCGCAGCGGATCACAATTCCCGGCCCGAATTCCAGCCGCGGAAATTTTTAATGGTTAACACCGAATCTTAACACTTTGGCGCTAGCATTCTTTTAGCCAATGTTAACGCTAAGGAAGTGTCAGGAAGATGCTTATCCGAGCCCTCTTAGTTCTGTACTTAGCCCTGTGGGGAATCAGCGCCCTGATCGAGCCCCTCCCCCCCACCGTCGCCTTGGCCA